>CAVBGA010000111.1:0-2118 GCA_963594675.1 Lachnospiraceae bacterium | reverse complement strand
AGGACATAATATTGATTATGTCCTCTTTCTATACCACAAGTCCTAAAAGTTCCATTTTCTCCCGATGTTCCTTATCTGTTGTCATAATATAAATTCTGGTAGTCTCTATGCTGCTGTGTCCTAATAGATCCGCCAATTTGGCAATGTCCCTATCCAACTCATAAAAACTTCTGGCAAATAGCTTTCTTAGATTGTGAGGGAATACCTTGTTAGCGTCCACATCTGCTTTCTTGCAAAGACTCTTCATTTCTGCCCATATGGTTTTTCGATTTAATGGATTTCCTCTTTTTGTCTGGAAAATTCTTCCCCCATTAATTTTCTCTTTCCTTCCATAGGCAAGTAATCGCTTTCTTAACTTACTGGGAATTAGTATTGTTCTTGTCTTTCCCTTGCATTGCACAATTACTTTTCCCTTCTTCACCATATCTATGGTAAAAAACTGAAGTTCCGATACACGAATTCCTGTAGCGCAAATGGTTTGCATTGCCAAATTGAGACGAATATTCTTTCTCGCCGCCCCTAAGATCCGTAAATATTCTGCCTTTGTCAATTCTTTTTCTTCTGAACAAAACATATGTTTTTGCAGCCGAATGGAACGGACTCTGCAATCCGTCCATCCTTTAAAAGCAAAAAAGCTGTGCAAACTAGCCAACATAGAGTTGATTGAGCGCACAGCATATCCTCTTTCCTGAAGATTTTTCTTATAATTTATGACCACTTCTTTGCTTACCTCTTTTCCTCCTGTATAAATGAGAAAAGCACGAAGATCCCGAATGTATTTCTCTATGGTACTTGCACTTTTCTCTTCATGTAGTAAATATTTTTGAAATGCTTCCAACTCATAATTATTTAGTGTTCTTTTTCTCATAAATTTGCCCAGCCTTTCCTTGAAATCCAAAATTCAACATAAATTATCAAAAAAAGAAAGAACCCTTTCTGCACCCCTTATATCACAAAGGTACAGAAAAAGTTCTTAATCCTTCATTATCTATGGTTTTCTCTTCATTTTCCAGCCAATTAATCTGTCAGCCAGTTATACATCTCCTCATACTGTTTTGCAGAATTTGACCAGGAGAAATCCTTAGCCATAGCGCGGTCAATAATCTTATTCCACTCACGCTTTTTGTCATAGAAAATCTTTTCCGCATAGCGGATGGTTGCCATCATTTCATGGGCATTATAATTGGTAAATGAGAAACCTGTTCCACTTCCTTCATACTCATTATAAGCCTCAACCGTATCCTTCAGTCCTCCTGTTTCGCGAACGATAGGAACTGTACCATAGCGCAGACTCATCAACTGACTCAAGCCACAGGGTTCAAAAGCAGAAGGCATTAAAAATGCATCAGATGCCGCATAAATCTTATGGGACATCTCCTCGGAATAATAGATATTGGCCGAAACCTTGTCATTATACTTCCATGCAAAATGGCGGAACATATTTTCATATTTCGCATCGCCAGTTCCCAGCACGACGATCTGAATCGCATCCTGGCAAATCTCATCCATTACATAATCAATCAGATCAAATCCCTTCTGATCTGTCAAGCGGCTAACAATTCCAATCATCATGGTCTTGGGGTTCACTTCCAGACCCAGCTCCTGCTGCAATGCCGTTTTATTCTTCACCTTTTCTTTTCGGAAATTCTTAGCATTGTAATTCTTAACAATCTGGGAATCTGTCTCGGGATTGTAATCATCATAATCAATACCATTTACAATACCTCGAAGGTCATGACTTCTGGCTCTCATAAGGCCATCCAAACCTTCTCCATAGAACTCCGTCTTAATCTCTTCTGCATAAGTACGGCTTACTGTGGTAATAGCATCTGCATAGACCAAGCCACCTTTCAGCAAATTAGCGTCTTTATTGGCCTCCAACTTGTCCGGAGTAAAATAATAATCAGAAAGTCCGGTAATGCTTTTTACCGTATCCAGGTCCCACACGCCCTGAAACTTCAGATTATGAATGGTCATAACTGTCTTAATGCCCCAATAGAATTCATTTCCCTGAAAACGTTCTTTTAAATATACGGGAACCAAACCGGTCTGCCAATCATGGCAGTGGATCACATCCGGACGGAAACCTACCACTGGAAGAATGGATAAGGCTGCCTT
>CAVBGA010000110.1:0-6346 GCA_963594675.1 Lachnospiraceae bacterium | reverse complement strand
AAACACTTTCATTACTATTTGTGCCGCCAGCCAAAGGCGGCGGAATGGAGATTAAGATGAAAGTTCGTTGATTTATTTTATGTTTTTTATAAAAAATTCATAGGGAAATCTATTGAAACAAGGGGAACATAGGGTTAAAATAGTTTAAATATTCAGAAAAAGAGGAATCTGCTCTTCTATTATGGGAGCAGGATTCGTAGAAAGGATAGGTGTTATGCAGGAAATAAAGCCGCCGCGAAAATCGCTGGCAACGATCTATCTCGTTGCTCTGGTGGTTATTATTTGTCTCAATTATTTTGTGCTTCCTTCTGTCAATTCTCAACGAGTGCAGGAGGTTGACTATAGCACATTTCTGGAGATGATTCAGGAAAAGAATATTGGCAAAGTAACCATTGAATCCAACCAAATAACATTTACAGACAAGAATGAACAAAACACTTACAAAACTGGAGTGATCAATGATCCGGAATTAGTGGATCGACTGGAAGCTTCCGGAGCTACCTTCTCCTCTGAGATTGTAGAAGAAGCCTCTCCTATAGTAAGTTTTCTAGTAAGTTTCGTTCTTCCTATTGTTATCATCATAGCCTTGGGGCAGTTGTTTTCCAAGAAGCTGGCAGATAAAATGGGAGGCGGCATGGGCTCTATGCAGTTTGGCTTAGGCAAGAGCAATGCCAAAGTGTATGTTAAGTCCACGACGGGAATAAAATTTTCCGATGTTGCGGGAGAGGATGAGGCAAAGGAAATCCTTTCAGAAATGGTGGATTACCTTCACAATCCTCAAAAATATGCAGATATCGGTGCATCACTTCCCAAGGGAGCACTTTTAGTAGGACCTCCGGGAACTGGTAAGACTTTGTTGGCTAAGGCTGTGGCTGGAGAGGCGGATGTGCCCTTCTTTTCTATCTCCGGTTCGGAATTTGTAGAGATGTTTGTAGGTATGGGAGCGGCCAAGGTTCGTGACCTTTTCAAACAGGCCAATGAAAAAGCACCATGTATCGTATTTATTGACGAGATTGATGCTATTGGTAAGAAACGTCAGGGCGGCCATATGGGCGGCAATGATGAGCGTGAGCAGACATTGAATCAGTTGTTGACAGAGATGGACGGTTTTGATGGTTCCAAAGGTGTTGTCATTCTTGCGGCAACAAACCAGCCGGAATCCTTGGATCCGGCACTGCTTCGTCCAGGTCGTTTTGATCGGAGAGTTCCGGTGGAACTTCCGGATCTTCAGGGTCGTATTGATATTTTGCGGGTTCATGCGAAGAAAATTAAGATTGCAGATAATGTGGACTTTAATGCGATTGCAAGAGCTGCCGCCGGTGCTTCAGGTGCGGAACTTGCCAATATTGTAAATGAAGCAGCCTTGCGTGCCGTAAGAGATGGCAGAAGATTTGCTACTCAGGCGGACATGGAAGAAAGTGTTGAGGTGGTTATTGCCGGCTATCAGAAGAAGAATCGTGTTCTTTCCAATAAGGAGAAATTGATTGTTGCTTATCACGAGGTGGGTCATGCTTTGGTGGCTGCAAAACAGACAGAGTCTGCTCCTGTGCATAAGATTACCATTATTCCAAGAACCTCGGGAGCTTTGGGTTATACGATGCAGGTGGAAGATGGTGAGCATTTCCTTATGACTAAAGAGGAATTGATTAATAAAATAGCTACTTTCACAGGTGGACGAGCTGCGGAAGAACTAATCTTCCATCAAATTACCACAGGTGCTTCCAATGATATTGAACAGGCGACAAAACTTGCCAGAGCCATGGTAACTCGTTATGGAATGGCGGACGAATTCGATATGGTAGCCATGGAGACGGTTACCAATCAATATCTGGGTGGCGACACTTCTCTGGCATGCTCAGCTGAGACCCAGACCGAGATTGATAAGAAAGTAAGGGGGCTTGTGAGAGAACAGCATCAGAAGGCTTTGGACATTCTGGAGTCTAATATGCCTAAGCTGCATGAGCTTGCTAAATATCTCTATGAGCATGAGACGATTACTGGGGAAGAATTTATGAAAATTCTTAATAGCAGTCCTCAGCCCGCAGTAATACAGGCCTAGACAGCGAGTCTTTTATTTAGTTTTTTCGTTTATTATGTTATGGGAAAACTTAGCAGAAATGTTGATATACTTGACTAAAAAGTCGCTCAATCGTAAAATGATTGAGCGGCTTTTTTGTCGTATAGGAAACGATTTCTTCTTGTCCAACATCCGGAGAAAGCTACTAGTGGCAGGTTCTGTAGGCTCAAAAATGTCTTCACAAATTGAACACATTTTTATAACAAGGTGAACACAAATCAACCACAAATCAACCACAAATCTTCTATATACTGATAATCAGTTGAAGGAAACATAATGAAACATATAGATAGATTTGGAGGAGGAATGGATATGTATAACAACTATAACGATGACAACGATTTTTATGAACTTAGCACAGACTATGATGAATTTGAAGGCGATTTTGCTAATTCTGGAAATGGTAAACATCCCAAAAAACCAAAACCAGATATGACAGCAGCAAAAAAGATAGCGAAAAGAGTGGGTGTGTTAGCTCTGAGTGGTGTGATTGTAGGTAGTGCTGCAGGACTTGCTTTCCATGGTGTTAATACCGCTATGGGTGGTAATTCAACGTCGACGGCATCGACTTCTACAGTAAAGACGGCTTCATTAAAGACGGCATCCACAGATTCCAGTTCAGGAACCAGCAACACAGGAAATCTAGATGTATCGGATATTGCATCCAATGCAATGCCATCCATCGTATCTATTACAAACAAATCCGTACAGGAAGTGCAGAGCTACTATGATATGTTTGGAATGGGTGGCAGCTCAAGTGAGCAGGAAGTAGAAAGTGCTGGCTCTGGTATTATTATCGGTGAAAATGACAGTGAACTTTTGATTGTTACCAACTATCATGTAATTGAAAATGCAGATACATTGACGGTAGGATTTGTTGATGGACAGGCATATGAGGCCAATACCAAGGGCACGGATTCTGACCTTGACCTTGCAGTAATCGCTGTTCCCTTGGATACGATTTCTGATGATACTAAAAATCAGATTAAGGCAATTGAGGTAGGTGATTCTTCTTCTCTTAAAGTTGGAGAACAGGTAGTAGCCATTGGTAATGCACTTGGCTATGGACAGTCAGTTACCACAGGTATTGTTAGTGCAAAGGATGTATCAATTTCTTCGAGCTCAGATGATGACAGCAGTGATGAGGGAAGTAGCGATAACAGCGACAACAGCAGCAGTAGTGATACAAGCAGCGATAGCTCCAGCTCAGCAACTTATATTCAGACAGATGCTTCTATTAACCCTGGTAACAGTGGTGGAGCCCTTTTGAATATGGATGGCCAATTGGTGGGAATTAACTCAGCTAAGATTGCATCAACAGATGTAGAAGGTATGGGCTATGCAATTCCTATTTCCAATGTGTCCTCCACTATTGATGAGTTGATGAATAAAACGACCCGTACGAAGGTATCTGATGATGAGAGTTCTAGTATCGGCATCTCAGGCCAGGATGTAGACAGCAGTGTGTCCTCTATGTATGGCCTTCCGGAAGGCGTTTATGTAGCATCAGTAACTTCCGGATCCGCAGCTGACAATGCCGGTATCAAAAAAGGTTATATTATTACAAAGTTTGATGGACAGAGTGTAAGTTCGATTTCAGAACTTAAGAGTTTGCTTTCCTATTATAAGGCTGGTGAGACAGTTGAAATTACTGTTCAGGTAAGTAATGGAGGGGAATATGAGGAGAAAACTTTGAATATCACCCTGGATAAGGCTACGGATACAAGTTCATCAGATGATAGTGATACCTCCGGAGACACAGATGCAGGTAATAATGAATCAGAGGAAAGCTTTGGAAATGAAGGAAGTGGAGATTCTGGCAATCAGGGTCAGCAAGGAGGAAATAGCTTCTTTAGCCAGTTCTTCAACTAACATAAGGGGTATCAACATGGATATCATATAAAAGGTTAAATGGATATTTTTAGAAGCGCAGTGGCTCTTTTGCTAGTAATCAATTTGATAAGTTTCTGCTTGTTTGGGATTGATAAGCGTAGGGCCCTGCAGGGAAAATGGAGAATTTCAGAAGCCAGGCTGCTTATTTGTGCGGCCTTAGGTGGAAGCATTGGAGCCATGGCAGGAATGTATTTTTTTCATCATAAAACCAGGAAAAATAAATTCCGGATAGGTGTTCCGATGCTTTTGCTTTTTCAGGTTTTGGGGTTTGCATTTCTGATGAATGGTGGATTCCAGTACTTGACATCCTTCTTGGCTTATGGTAAATTTATATAACGGCATGGAAGTAGGTCTTTTTTTTGTGTTCAAAAAAGATCGCCGTAGTAACGCTAAAGAATATATGGAGGTGGAAGTCGTGCGCGTAAAAATCACATTGGCATGTATGGATTGTAAACAGCGAAATTACAACATGACAAAAGAGAAAAAAAACCATCCCGAAAGGATGGAGACTAAGAAGTACTGCAAGTTCTGCAGAACTCACACAATGCACAAAGAGACAAAATAATACCGGTATGAGGTGATCGTATGGCAGACAATAAGGATAAAAAAGAAGCACCGAAGAAAAGCCGGTTTGAAGGGCTCAAATCTGAGTTTGACAAAATTATCTGGACTGACAGATCAACTCTTGGTAAACAGACCGCTGCTGTTGTATCAATTACAGCTGTTATGGCGGTGATCATCACACTTCTTGACAGTGTGGTGCTGCAGTTGATGAATCTGGTGATTAAGTAAGGATAAGGATGGTTAGATGTCAGAAGCAAACTGGTATGTAGTTCACACATATTCGGGCTACGAAAACAAAGTCAAAGCCAATATTGAGAAGACAATCGAAAATCGTCATCTTGAAGAGCAGATTCTCGAAGTTCTTGTTCCACTTGAGGAAGTAACTGAGCTGAGAAATGGTACTCCCAAGCTGGTTCAGAGGAAGAAGTATCCGGGTTATGTTCTGTTACATATGTATATGAATGATGATACATGGTATGTAGTACGTAATACTCGAGGAGTGACCGGTTTTGTCGGACCTGGATCTAAGCCTGTTCCCCTGACAGAGACTGAGATTAAGAATCTTGGAATTCAGCAGGAGGTTATGGATGTAGACTTCGCAGAAGGTGATGCTGTAGTGGTTACCGGAGGTGCATGGAAAGACGTAGTCGGCAATGTGCAGAGCGTAAACGCACAGAAGATGACTGTGACGATCAACGTTGAGCTTTTCGGTCGCGAAACACCGGTAGAAATCAGTTTCGCAGATGTAGAGAAAGTTTAAAGGGTCTTTATCAGACTCGTGGGAGGGAAGTCCCCGCAATTACCACAATTTTAGGAGGTGCCTGACATGGCAAAGAAAGTACAAGGATATATTAAATTACAGATTCCCGCAGGCAAGGCTACACCAGCTCCCCCAGTAGGTCCTGCTCTGGGTCAGCATGGTGTAAATATCGTACAGTTTACAAAAGAGTTCAATGCTAGAACAGCTGATAAAGGTGATGTTGTAATCCCTGTTGTTATCACTGTTTATGCAGATAGAAGTTTCAGCTTCATCACAAAGACACCGCCGGCTGCAGTTCTTCTTAAGAAGGCTTGCAATATCAAATCCGGATCAGGTGTACCGAATAAGACAAAAGTTGCAACAATTTCCAGAGCAAAAGTTCAGGAAATCGCTGAGATGAAAATGCCGGATCTGAATGCGGGTTCAATTGATGCTGCAATCAGCATGATTGCCGGTACTGCAAGAAGTATGGGAATCGTTGTAGAAGACTGATACAGCGAAACGTAGAACAACATGAAGATCAGATAAGTGGGAGGGAAAAACCCGCAAATACCACAGGAGGTTATTTCAAATGAAACATGGAAAGAAATATGTAGAGGCTGCAAAAGCAGTTGACCGTGCAACTCTGTATGATCCGCAGGAGGCAATCGCTCTTGCTAAAAAGTCAGCAGTTGCTAAATTTGACGAGACAATCGAAGTTCATATCAGAACAGGATGTGACGGACGTCATGCAGATCAGCAGATCCGTGGCGCTGTAGTTCTTCCTCACGGAACAGGTAAACAGGTTCGTGTACTTGTATTCGCTAAGGATGCTAAGGCTGAGGAGGCTAAGGCTGCAGGTGCTGAGTTCGTAGGAGCTGAGGAATTGATTCCGAAGATTCAGAACGATAACTGGTTTGATTATGATGTAGTTGTTGCTACACCGGACATGATGGGCGTTGTAGGACGTCTGGGTCGTGTACTTGGACCGAAAGGTCTTATGCCAAACCCGAAGGCTGGTACTGTAACAATGGACGTAACAAAAGCTGTTAATGATATCAAAGCTGGTAAGA
>CAVBGA010000109.1:0-7141 GCA_963594675.1 Lachnospiraceae bacterium | reverse complement strand
TTACTATAGTATGGCTGAGGAATATCCGGAGCTTGCCTATATCAAACAGCCATTGACTAGCTTTGAAGTGGGAACGATTTTTCCTAAAACCCAAAAGGCAGACGGAATCCGAGGGGAATTAAATGCCTATATTGCCCAGATCAAACAAAATGGAAAGTTAGAAGAACTCCAGAATTACTGGTTGTATCCCAATAATTGGGAGAATATTGACATTCCAGAGCAAGGGGAGAAGGGCACATTAAAATTGGCAACGGCCAACACCCTTAAGCCTTTTTCCTTCATGCTAAATGATAAAAATGTAGGATTTGATATTGCTGTCATTGCGGGCTTTTGTAAGGAGTATGGATATGGGTTGCAAATCGAAAATGTGGATTTTGATGGGATATTAAGTGGAATTACAACAGGAAAATATGATTTGGCAGCGGGGCAGATTTCCTGGACAGAAGAAAGAGCGGAGAGTGTAAATTACTCGGATTTTTACTATACCCAGGAAATTGTAGCAATTGTCAATTCTCAGGAATTTGTGGGAAAGGCAGATTTAGTCTCAGGAAATTCTGCTCAGGGTTCAGCTTCTGCAACAGCGGATCATTCCAAGAGTCCGAAATGCTCTTATAAAAATAGTATTCAGAAAACCTTATTGCAGGAGAATCGATGGGTAAGTATTGTAAAAGGTCTGGCTGTAACACTGGAAATTACCTTTATGGGATTCCTATTGGCCAATATTTTAGGGGCAGTTTTATGTGCCATGGCTATGTCCAAAATAAGGGCCATAAGGATACTAGCCGGGATGTATTCCGGACTTATGCAGGGATTGCCTATTGTGGTGATTCTAATGATTTTGTACTATATTGTCTTTGGTCATTCGCGAATTTCCAATGTCTTGGTGGCGATCATCGGCTTTGGTATGGTATTTGCGGCTTATATGGCCCAGGTATTTGAAGGCAATATCAGAGGCGTGGAAAAAGGACAGTGGGAGGCAGCATATACCATAGGACTTACCAAAAGGCAGACCTTTATGGGCGTTATATTGCCCCAGGCCATTCGCAGGATGCTTCCGGCCTACTTTAGTAATTTCATCAGTTTGATGAAGGGAACGGCCATCGTTGGCTATATTGCCATTACAGATTTAACAAAAGTAGGGGATATTATCCGCAGCAGCACTTATGAGGCTTTTGTCCCTCTTCTGACAGTTGCTATGATTTATCTGCTTTTAGCAAGTATATTGTTACTGATCATGCAGGCGATTCGTAGCGGACTGCTGAGAAAACGAGTTTGCAAAAAAAGTAGAAAGAGGGAAAGGAGAGAAAAATGATTTCTATTCAGCACTTATGTAAGAAATTTGATGATGTAATTCCCTTACAGGATATTAATGCAGAAATAAAGAAAGGGGATGTCATTTCCATTATCGGTCCTTCAGGTACGGGAAAGTCCACCCTGCTGCGATGTTTGAATCGTCTGGAGGAGCCAAGCTCTGGGAAAATTCTTATGGAAGGGCAAGATTTGGGAAAGAAAGAATGTAATCTTCCCTTGCTGCGAAGAAAGATGGGAATGGTATTTCAGAACTTTAATCTTTTTCCCCATATGAATATTTTGGAAAATATTATGTATGGGCCAGTAAAGGTTCTTAAACATTCAAAGAAGGATGCCTATGCGAAAGGGATGCAGCTGCTGCGCACAGTAGGGCTGGAAGATAAGGCAGAGAATTATCCGGATGAACTTTCTGGAGGACAAAAGCAGCGTGCAGCTATTGCCAGAACCCTGGCTATGGAGCCTGAGGTGATACTCTTTGATGAACCTACATCAGCTTTAGACCCCACTATGGTGGGAGAAGTTCTGTCAGTCATAAAAAATTTGGCACGAGAAGGTATGACAATGTTGATTGTAACTCATGAGATGTCTTTTGCCAGAAAGGTATCCAATCGAGTATTTTATTTAGACCAGGGGATAATCTATGAGGAAGGAAGTCCGGAGGAAATTTTTGATCATCCGAAAAAAGAGCGGACACAGCAGTTCATGCAAGGACTGGATAGGATGAAAAGCTATTCATAGGGAAAGATGTAAGTGAATAATAAAGAAGTGCAAAGAAAAGGGAAGAGCTTGGCAAGCATATAAGCTAGTCAAGCTTCTTCCCTTTATTATTAGTAATTAGAACTTATGACAAATGCTCCATGATCCAATCCAGATCAGAAGTTGTTTTCATTTTATTTAATACTTCCTCATCTTCCAAGACACTGCAGATTTTGGATAAAAGATCCAAGTGCTCATCACCGATTCCTGCAATACCAAAAACAAGCTGTGCCTTTTCATCGCCAAAGGAAACTCCTTCTGGATACTGCAAGAATACAATACCAGTTTTCTTTACGGTTCCCTTAGCCTGACTGGTTCCATGAGGAATGGCAACACCCATACCCATGTAGGTAGTGACGAGTTTTTCTCTTTCCTGCATAGCGCTAACATAGCTTTCATCTACATAGCCTAACTCATGTAAGAGTTCTCCAGCTGCCTGAATGGCTTCTTCCTTGGATACAGGAGCCTGATTCAGACGGATTCCTTCTTTGGTAAGAACCTGTTTTGTCTGTGGGGCTGAAGTAGCGGGAGCCTCTGTATCAGAAGTAGCATTTTCTGATTTTACAGAGTCTTTACTGGTCAGCTGCTCATAGAGAGCATCCAAAGCAGGATCAGCTAAGAAATTCTCAATGGTTACAAACTGAGCCTGAGGTGCAGATTTTTTTGCACGATCCGCCAGGATGGTCTGAACCACTGCGATATCGCAATCCGCTGGAATATTATCCACGGAAGTGTTACTTACTTTAATCTGTGGGCATACGGATTTTAAGCGATTACGGAATTTGGTTGCGCCCATAGCTGATGATCCCATTCCTGCATCACATGCAAAAATAATTTTCTTTACATCAGAGGGATCCTTGATGGCAGTTGTTGTGGTCATACCTTTGGATTCTGCTTTTCTTGCTGCAGTTTCTGCCTGAGCATCTTCCAGGCTGACTTTATTTCCAGCCATTTTTACGATAGGTGATGCAACCAGGAAGGAAATACCGGTAGCTAAAGCGAAGCCAATTAATACCTTCCAGAGATCAGATCCCGGTGTCATCATCAGAAAAGCAATAATGGATCCTGGAGAAGCTGGTCCTACAAGACCACAGTCTGTCATGGTAAACCAGAAAATAGCAGCCATATTTCCAAGGATTGGAGCGATGATAACCAACGGATTCATAAGGATATATGGGAAATAGATCTCATGAATACCCCCGAAAAGATGAATGATTACAGCACCAGGTGCGGACTGTTTTGTCTTAGAATCTTTACAGAAGAACATATAAGCAAGAAGAACGCCAAGTCCAGGACCAGGGTTGGTCTCCAGCATATACATAATGGATTTTCCAGCCTCAGCAGCCTGAGCGGTTGCGAGTGGTGTAAAGATACCATGATTGATGGCATTGTTCAGGAACAATACCTTAGCCGGCTCCAGAAAGATAGCTACCAGCGGAAGCAGGCTGTGATTAATCAGAATGTTAACACCTGCGGACAGAACGGAGAGAACACCGCTCATGACAGGTCCAACGATGGCATAACCAAGGATTGCCAAAAGCATACCGATGATTCCAGCAGAGAAGTTGTTGATCAGCATCTCAAATCCAGCAGGCATGTGGCCGTCCATAGCCTGGTCAAATTTTTTAATACAAAAACCTGCCAGAGGACCCATAACCATAGCCGCCATAAGCATGGTGATGGATGTATCACTCATGATGGCACCGATTACGGCGATAGCACCTACCACACGTCCTCTATCGCCACCGATCATAAATCCACCGGTAGAAGCGATCAGGATGGGAATCAGGTAAGAGAGCATGGGAGAAACCATGCTGTTAAGGTTTTCATTTGGGATCCAACCTGTATCAATAAAAAGTGCAGCAAGGAAACCAAATGCGATCAATGCACCAATGTTGGGCATTACCATTCCGGATAAAAATTTACCGAATTTTTGTACTTTGTTTTTCACACGAATACCTCCCGATTTTTTTCGTATAAAAAAGAGGAAATGCTGCAAAATGATAAACAAGGGAAATTGATATCGTTTCGTTTTTACTATATTTCTTAATATACAAGGATATGATGCCTTTCACATTCCAAGAGAAAATCCTTGGGCAGTGCACCATCAGAAACGATAATGTCCACGTCGGACAAATCGCAGATCGTATAGGTACTTTTTACCTCAATTTTCGAGGAATCCATCAATACGATGATTTGTTCTGCCTGTTCAATAGCGGTACGTTTTAGCATTGCTTCCTCGCTATTGCCGCAGGTAAAACCAGCCTTCATGGAATAGCCTGTGATTCCCAAAAATGTTTGATGAAAATTCACTTGCTCAAGTTCCCGAATAGCAGAAATTCCATACATACTGATACTGTAGCGATTCAATTGGCCTCCCGGAAGCATGATCACCGGCTTGGTCAGGTTAGCAAGCTCCGTAGCACAGGAGAGACCTGTGGTATAGATCAGGTTGGACTGATCAGGGAACATGCGGGCCAATTCGGTGGTGGTGCTTCCGGAATCCAAGAAGACAGCAGTATCAGGCAGAATCAATTGCGCTGCTTTTTTCGCAATTTCCTGTTTGGCTTGTATGTTGCGTATGGCACGTCTTGTCAGGTAATCGTCAGTGCCAATGACTAATTGAACGGATTTTGCTCCGCCGTGGATGCGGACAATTTCTTTTGCGGCATCCAGAGCCTTCAAATCTGTGCGAAGGGTCATTTCTGATACATCGGGGAAATGCTCTTTAATCTGTGAAAAGCTTATATTTCCTTCTTTGTTTACTAATTTTGCAATGGCATTTCTGCGCATTTCCATTGTATCCATAGATTCTCCTTTCCACCCTAAATCTTCAATTCCAGGGAATCGGAGAATTTAGGTACGATTTATTCTGTAATAAAGTTGGCAAGCAAATATTCTTCAGCTTCCGGACACCATAAGCCCTGATGTGCATCTACAATATCTGCCAATGCTGCGTAACGAGCATCATTTCTCTCTTCTCCAGCTTTACGAAGATCTTCCAAGGCGGTCAGCGGCATGCTTAAATGAGTATAAATCAGTTTTTTGCCTCCTGGGATTTTTGGAAGATTTAATGTTGTCTCAGCTGCAGCATCCAGACCACCGATGTGGGTAACCATAACTGCGGGATTAATACGTTTTGCAGCAGTTAATTCCAGAGACTCGATCATATCCTGAGTATTACCACCTGTAGTTCCCATAACGTGGGTAGAGTTATAATGAACATCATAGAAGTTCATAGGAGCACTAAAGTTCTTGTCGGTAGGACCGGCAAAGAAGTTCAGACAGCCGTCTCTTCCAAGAATGGCACTGGATTGTGTAACAACAGCAGCCACCGGAGCATAACAGAATACATCATCAAATCCTGTACCACCGGAAATCTTAATCAGCTCAGCGGCGGGATCTTCGAAGCTTCCGGTGTTTACAAAACGAAGATCAATGCCTTCTTTTTTATACTCTTCAACGGGGAATAATTCCTCTGCACGATTCAGACGATCCTGATTTACATCGGTAACAACCACCATAGAGGGGCGAACATCTCGATGGAGGGCATATGTTAAAGCTCCTAAGCCCATAGGACCAGCGCCAGCCATAATGGCCATTTTTCCATTTGCCTTGATTCCCATCTCGTGGGTATAGACGCCCATCTGTGTATGATAAGCTGCGTGGAAAGCTCCGATACTGCAGGACATAGGCTCTGCCAGAGAAGCTTCATAGTAAGCACGTCCTTTGTATTCAAGAAGGCATCCCAGTTCCATAACCTCTGCAGGAATAACGCAATAGGTGGTATCTCCGCCGAAGAATTCATAGGAATATCCAGGACTCCACATGGTTCCCTTGTAGTTCAAAGCCGGCTGAAGGGTAAATTTCATACCAGGTTTGAACTGATTCTGATGATTTTTTCCAACCTTTACAATATCACCAGCAAATTCGTGACCCATAATAGCCGGATGCTCTGCAACATCTTCATGAACTCTTTTGTGCTCGGTTCCCAGAATGGCACATTTGTAGGTAGACATACAAATACTGTCAGAAACTACCTTTACCAGGATTTCATCATCGTTGATCTCCGGAAGTTCAAATTCTTCCAAACGAAGGTCATTTGCAGCGTGTAATCTTACGCCTTTTGCTTTCATAAATAAAAGCTCCTTTCTTTATGGTATTCGCTTTTGTTAACTTTTACAACAACAATAAAGATGGTTTCCGATTTTTATATTACTATCGAAACGAAAACTTCATATTGTTGAAGCAACAACTCTTGCATTTATAATATTACTACATATATGGTCTGTCAACGAAATTATATAGGTAAAAAGGTACAAAAATGGGCAGGGTATTTTACGTATTTTCCATAAAGACTTTTGAAACAACAAATAATAAAAGTAGATATTAGTTATCGAAATAAAAAAGAACAATTGTTATAGAGGGAAAAGACTATTGATTTGCTTGTAAAGCGTCTTTTCTATATAATAGGGGAGTGTGAGACAAAATTGTTGGACAGCAATTGTCAATAAAATAAATAGAGGATGAGAGAATGACAACAAATAAGGACGATAAGAAAGTACATAAAAGAAGAGTTCATTATTCAGGTAAATATCCGAAGCGTTTTGAGGAGAAATATAAAGAATTGCAGCCGGAGAAGTATAAAGAGATTGGAGAACACGTGAAAGCGAAAGGTAATACTCCTGCCGGAACTCATATTCCTATAATGGTGGAGGAAATCCTGGAATTTCTGGAGATAAAGCCTAGACAGCAAGGTTTGGACTGTACCTTTGGTTATGGTGGACACAGCAGTAAGATGTTGGAGAAGCTAGGAGGAAAAGGACATCTGGTATCATTGGATGTGGATCCCATTGAGTCAGAGAAGTCCAAAAAGAGATTAAGGGATCAAGGCTATGGAGATGACATTCATTCGGTAGAATTGATTAATTTTGCCCAGGTTGATCAGGTAGCAGAAAAGTATGGACAATTTGATTTTGTTTTAGCGGATCTTGGAGTATCTTCTATGCAGATAGATGATCCTAAAAGAGGATTTTCCTATAAGGCGGAGGGACCTCTTGACTTGCGCATGAAT
>CAVBGA010000108.1:0-23192 GCA_963594675.1 Lachnospiraceae bacterium | reverse complement strand
AGTAGGTCCTATGCTGATCGAGGCAATCAAGGCTGCTAAAGCTGCTAAATAATTTTAGCATTTCAACTCTAGCACAGAATAAATCTTGATTAACTTTAAAGAGGAAGTAACTTTTAACGGTTACTTCCTCTTTTTTATATCTTAACTAATATATCAATTGAGTATATTGTATATATTATTTACTATATTAATTCTCTTTATCTATACATAAACCACATTTTGTGGATAATTTGTGGAAAAACTGTGGAAATATCGCAATTTACTCACAATATTTCCACAATCATATTTCTTGCCTTGCTTTTCACAACAAGGACAAATCAAATCTATCATCCTTTACTTTATATATCCCCCACTGCTATTCCTGCTCTGCTTAGCCTTCAATGGCAATTGAAGCCTTATTTTCTACCGCTTTCGCTGCCTTCTTAGGAATATCCAGAATCAGGGTTCCATTCTCAAATTTTGCATGAATATCTTCTTGCTCCATGTGTTCTCCCACATAAAAGCTTCTGCTCATATTGCCAGAGCAACGTTCTCGTCTGATATAATTTCCTTTATCATCCTTCTCACCATCCTCAGCATTCTGAGTTACCCTTACTGTCAGATATCCTTTATCCAACTGAGCACTAATATCTTCCTTCTTAATTCCCGGAAGATCCATGGTCAGCTCATAACCCTCATCTGTTTCCTTCACATCAGTTTTCATTACTTTAGAAGGGGTTGCCGCAAACATAGGCACTTTCTTCACATAATTGCTACCAAACGGATAATTCATAAATTCATCAAATAAGTTTTCTGCAAATACACTAGGCATCATCATAAGTCATATCTCCTTTCAATTAGGAACATCTATTTAATTTTTCTTGTTCCCTTTGTTCTATATGTAATATAACACCAATTATTAGCACTGTCAACAGGTGAGTGCTAATTTTTTATATTTTTTTATCGAATGACATTACTTGACATTTTATTTTGAATATGCTAATTTGGATGAGTACGAAATTAAATTTAAAATGAATTCAAGGACAATAAATGCCACCGATCCACTGTCAGGCAGATCGGCAACATTTGTTGTCCTTTTTTGTTGCAATTTCCTCAGGGAAAGCTACACCCCATCGTGGTCTCTAACAGCTTGCACAAAGGAATTCATTCAATACCAAAGGGAGGAAGATTATTATGATTATTACAATCAGCAGAGAAACCGGTAGTGGTGGTCATACCATTGGCCAAATGCTTGCTGAAAAACTAGGCTACCGCTTTTATGACAAAGAAATTGTTGCCGAAGTGGCGAAAGAAATGAATTTAGATGAAGCTACTGTCTTAGAAAACGGAGAGACTATGTCAGACAAGACATACTTTGACCGTGCCAGTGGTTATATCCCCTTCTCACGTAAATCCCGTATTCCTTTTGACGAAATCAAGGAAAAACAGGATCAATTGATCAAAAAAATCGCAGAGGATGACAATTGTATCATTGTAGGTCGTGGTGCCGATGATATTTTGAAAAACTATCCCAATGTCTTCCATATTTTTATTCATGCCAATATGGAGCACCGAGTTGCCCGTGTTCAGCGACACGATCACGTATCCGGTCAGGAATCTCGTATTCGTCGGGAATTGGAAGTAAAAGATCAATCTCGTGCTATGTACTACAACTATTTCACAGGAAAAAAATGGGGAAGAGTTGAAAATTATAATTTATGTATTGATACCAGTCTATTTAGTAAGACCCAGAGTATGGAAATGATTATTTATGCTCTGAACAAATTACAGGAGGGAAAAACCAATGCCTAGAACACGTGCCGAATCTATATTTTTTACTGCTATTACTGCCTGGATGATGGTCTATGTCATGACCCTTTATAACACAGTCCTGGCCAGCGGAAATTTTACCAATGCTACTTTCCTTATTGCCTTAAAATCCATGTGGATTGAATATATCATTATTTTTATTCTTGCCTACTTTGTTTCCGGACATATTGCCAAGTTTTTTGCATTTCGCGTAGTGCAGCCAGGGGATCGACCGATTTTTATTATCTTTTCTATTCAGATATTCACTGTAGTATCCCAGGTAACTTTCGCTAGCATTATTGGCCTCTATCATGGCTATGGATTTACCATCAATTTTCTTCCAGATTACCTCATAACCTACTGTAAGAATTTTGTCATGGCGCTTCCCATGCAGTTGTTTATTGTAGGCCCTCTGGCGCGACTTATCTTCAGAAGTATCTTTTTAAGAGGTGCAAAGCCTCACAGCAGCAGTGACATTCAAAATACAGATGAGGAAATTGCAAAGAGAACTTTATAATAACTTGAGCCCATTTGCCTGCAAAAGCTGTTTTCAACAGTCTTGTAGGTAAATGAGCTCTTTTTTCATCTTAAGGTCTTAAAATTATTTTGCCCAGACGACTTCCTCATCCCCCTTATAATCAAACTTTCCGTCATTTTTTTCTTCCAAAGCCTTAATCATATGATAAGTATAGGCATTATAGGGGGTTGGGATTCCCAATTCCTCTCCCATCCTCATAAGAGCACCGGAAAACATATCAATCTCCGTATGACGACCTGCATCGATATCCTGCAAGGTAGAATAACGAGCTGTAGGTGGCACAGCGCTTCCACGTCCTGAAGAGGCATCTACCTTCGCCAGATCAATACCTTTCGCAGAAGCAATGGCCATTAATTCTCCTCGCAATCCTTCACTGATGGCTTTCATATGAAGACTATCCCGATAGCATCCCACACCGGCTCCTAAAATTGCCTGGGGCAGATTATTGCATACGTTCAAGCGGAATTTTGCCCAAATCTCCTCCAAAATATCCTCTGAAATCCGATAGTGAATTCCTGTATTTTCAAACAAATTCCATACAGCCTGCACACGCTCACTATCATAGGGCGCTTTCTCTTCTCCATAGATAATTCCCATGGTAGTTTCTGGATTAAAGTTACATTCTCCATCTGATCTTCTTGATGCAATCTTGATTAGAGAATAGAGAATCTGCGCCTTAGGAATCACAGTGGAAATAATCTCCTCACTGTCCACACCATTCATTAAGCTCATAACAATCGTCTCTTTAGCAACTAGCTTTTTAATAGAAGGAAGAGCATCCCGCAAAGCTCCATATTTTAAGGAAACAACTAGCAAATCCGCTCCATAAGCTTCTTCTGGGCTCCATACCTGTGGATAATAAAGCAGGCCATTGATTTTACAGCCATTTTCTTTTAACCTTCTGGACCTTTCTCCCTCTGCAACAAGGCCCAACTCTATGTCCTTTTTCTTACTAATCCCCCAAATCAAATAGGAACCTACCGCTCCCGCTCCAAGGATTGCTACTTTTTTTATCTTCATTTTTCCTCTCCCATTATTTTATTTCTATTTTCACTATTTATCATATTTTCTGTATAGGAGGGATATCTTCTATCCCTTGCCTTACATATTGTTATAAAATGTTATTATTTAGTATATATCTTATCTAGCTATCTTGTCTAATTTCTTTTAGGTTACGAAAAGTTTTAAGTGATAATTTAATTTTTTCCCCAATAGTGGTATACTTCTTTGTGTAAGAAACTCGGTTTGTTTTGTATAACATTTTATTTTTTAAGGAGGAATAACAACATGGCTGAAAATACTTTACCAGCACTTAGCGTTGCTGATATTATCGGTGCTTTGGATGGCGTAACAAATACCAAGGTAGATGAGGCAGGCACCACGAAGCCTCTTCTGGAATGCATCACTTCCGGAGTTCTTCGAGGAGCTGCTGTATTGCTTGGTACAGATGCAGAAGGAAAATCTGACAAAGCTGCCTATACCGACTTAATCAAAAAATTACTTGCCAATGATATTGTGGTACTTACTCTGGGTTATGCTGAGCAAGTTGCTCTTGACGGAGGATTGGTAGATAAGGAAGCAGCATCCCTTGCCGGTTCCGGACTTCAGAGAGTATGCAAATTGGCTGATATTCCTCCCGTTTTACCTTTAGGTGGTCTTGAGAATGTAGGCAATGTGGTAACTATTGCAACTGCACTTTGCAATGATTCTGGTCTTACAGTTCCCCAACTTCCTGTTATCGGTTGCGACGCCGCCGCTGTTGATGCACAGGATATCGAACTTGGCAATACCTTTACCGGTCTTGGTGTTGATGTATATGCAGGTGTTGCTCCCTTTGAAGGCAGCCCTGAGGATCTGAAAGCTTCCGCAGGATTAAAAGACGGTGAGCAGGCTTCTTATACGATTTCTTCCGATTTGAATGAATTGGCTGATGCTATCATTGCTGGCATTGAAGCAAAGAGAACCGCTTTACAGTTTTAATCCATTGCATAGCTAAGTTTCATCGATTTTTCTTTTGATATTATTAGGCCCATCTCTTACTTATGTAGGGATAGGCCTTTTTTCTTATTTCTACTTTATCTAATAGGTGGTCATCTCCTCAGAATTCAGTTATATTGAATAGTTTCATATGGTATAATGCAGATATCTATAGGCAATATAACGAAAAAAACAAGAAAGGATTCCTTCTATGGGAGAAAAAATAATCTGTTTGAAACCAATTTATTATGATGCATTTCAATGCTTGGCCTCAACCTGCCCTGATACCTGCTGTCGCGGCTGGGTCATTGAGATTGAACCGGAAATGAAGGAAGAATGGCAAACCCTTACCTTTCCTGAAAATAGCCGTATGCAGGGGGCTTCTCTCGCCGATTACATCGATACGGAACAGTGGACCAATCAAGATGTCCGTTATCAAATGCGTCTAAACGAAGAAATGCATTGCTATTTTCTCAATGAAGAAAAGCTTTGTGATGTGGTCTGCTCCTTTTCCCATGAACAGACCCCTAAAATCTGTCGCTCTTTTCCCAGACAAGAGATCTGTCATGGAAGTCTGCGGTCAGATTCTCTTTCCCTAAGATGTCCAGCGGTTTTGGATCTACTTTGGAGTTCTGACACATTTTCTCTCTACTGTCCGGATGCCCAGCTCTCCGAACTATCTCCTTCTCAGGCATTATTAGAGCATTTCCTTAGCTATGCCAATCATTCCGTAGTTTCTGCACCACAGCTACTTTTTATTCTATTTTCACTTCTGCGGGGGCTACATGACTGGATAATTACAGAAAGCAAGGAGCAGAATGGAAAAGCAGCTAGCAATAAAGAGTATGGACAGGAATTTTTAAGCAGAGATATGGTAAAGAAAATCGCCCATCATCTTGGTTCAACAAAATCCGTCTGTCCCAGCAAGGCAAATAATCACCAGTATTTCCGACAGATGACACCAAAGATTCTTCGTCGTTGGCATGATGACCTTTATGATCTCATGGAAGCTTTCTTTGATAGTCCTATTTTCGGTCAGGAGTGCCACGACCTATTTTATGCATCCAAGGATTTCCTGTCCTTAAAGGAAAGGGAACAGCTAAAAAGCTTTCAGGACTTTCTCCCCTACCTGGAGAAGTGGAATAAGGAGCTTTCCCTTCTCATCTGCGAGGAACTCTTCACCTCTGTCCTCACTATTGAAATAGAGGATATCGAGAGCATTCTCGTGCGTCTGCAATGGCTGATTCTACAGTTTGTCAGTATAACTTATGTTCTCTTTCTTGATTGGCGAAAAGCTGGTCAGCTTAGCTATGAAAAAGTTCGTTACCGAATTTCCCGTATTTTTCGTATTTCTGAACGTGCAGATATTATGAAAATTCATTTTTTTGATCATCATTTCACTAATTGGATGTGGTCCGTGGATTTTGCAGCAGAATTGCTGGGAACTAGCATATTTATTACAGTTGAACAGTAATATGTGGTATCATAATTAGCAGAATACAATTACATAAAGAGAGGGGACAAAATGAATCAAACACAAAACATTAAAGATGCCCGCACTTTGGGCATCCCCAGAATGATTCTCCTTGGATTACAGCATATGTTTTCCATGTTCGGAGCTACTATTCTGGTGCCAATCCTTGTAAACGGTTACTTTCACGGAGAAGGACTTTCCATTCAAGTTACTTTATTTATGGCTGGAATCGGAACTCTCTTCTTCCACCTTTGCACAAGACTTAAAGTACCCGCTTTTCTTGGCTCTTCCTTTGCCTTCCTAGGTGGTTTTGCATCAGTAGCTGAACTAAATGTAGGAAAATTTGCGGATATGAGCTATGGAGAAAAGCTTCCCTATGCCTGCGGTGGTATCGTAGTTGCCGGTCTGCTCTACCTGATACTAGCTCTCATTATTAAACTAGCAGGAGTAGAGAGAGTTATGCATTTCCTGCCTCCGGTAGTGACAGGCCCTATCATTATCTGTATCGGACTTAGCCTGGCACCATCAGCCATCAGCAACGCCTCTAGCAACTGGTTATTGGCCCTGATTGCCTTAGTGGTGGTTATTGTTTTCAATATCTGGGGCAAAGGCATCTGGAAAATCATTCCCATCCTTATGGGTATTGTTATCTCCTATGCATGCGCCTGCATCTTTCAGGCCATAGGCATGACCAATCCCGACGGATCTGTGATTCTGGATTTCTCAGGAGCTGCTGCTGCAAGTTTCATCGGTCTACCGAATTTTACATTTGCTAAATTTGATGTTACTGCCATTTTGGTTATGGCTCCCATTGCTGTTGCTACCATGATGGAGCATATTGGTGATATTTCCGCTATCTCCGCAACCGTAGGGGAGAACTTTATTCAGGATCCAGGACTGCACCGTACCCTTATTGGCGACGGTCTGGCAACTGCTCTTTCCGCACTTTTTGGCGGTCCTGCCAATACCACATATGGAGAGAACACAGGCGTTCTTGAGCTTTCCCATGTGCATGATCCCCGTGTCATCCGCATCGCTGCCTACTTTGCAATTATCTTCAGTTTTGTACCAAAGATTGCAGAGCTGATCGGCTCTTTGCCTTCTTCCATTGTAGGCGGAATCAGCTTCATTCTTTATGGAATGATCTCTTCTATCGGTGTAAGAAATGTTGTAGAAAATAATGTAGATTTCAAACAATCACGAAATCTGATCATTTCCGCTGTTATCCTGGTTTGTGGTCTGGGCTTCTCTGATGGCCTTACATTTACAGTAGCCGGAACTTCTATTACACTTACAGGTCTGGCTCTTGCAGCTATCTTCGGTGTACTGCTGAATGCCATTCTTCCCGGAAATGATTATAAATTCGGTGAGAATCCTCAGGGTGATATTCATAGAGGCCTCGGCATCAATGAATATGGCTCTAAGGAAGAAAAATAAAGAAAAGGAGAATTTTTATGAGCAATTTTGATAATGTAGAAAATATCACTATATTTCATCATCCACTGATCCAGCATAAGATCACCCGCCTTCGCGATGTCAATACCAGCACCAATGAATTTCGCCATCTGGTAAGTGAGATCGCTATGCTCATGGGTTTTGAAGCCTTAAGCGATCTTCCTACGGAACTGGTAGAAGTACAAACACCCATTGAGACCTGCCAATCTCCTGTGATTGCCGGAAGAAAAATGGCGGTAGTTCCCATTCTCCGTGCCGGTCTTGGTATGGTAGAAGGCATCTTAAACCTGGTTCCTTCTGCAAGAGTAGGCCATATCGGACTTTACCGGGACGAGGTAACTCATGAACCCCATGAGTATTATTGCAAACTTCCAAGCCCAATCCAGGAGCGTACCATCGTAGTAACTGATCCCATGTTGGCAACTGGTGGATCCGCTGTGGAAGCCATTAATTTTATCAAACAGCATGGGGGAAAGGAAATCAAATTCCTTTGCATCATTGCAGCGCCAGAAGGACTGAAAAGACTCCATGAAGCCCATCCCGATGTTCAAATCTATGTAGGCTGCCTGGATCGTCAGTTAAATGAAAATGCCTATATTTGTCCGGGTCTCGGAGATGCCGGAGACCGAATTTTCGGAACCAAATAGTAAAATACCAAAAGGATAAAAAAAGCCTGACAGTTGGGAAGATTCCCTGCTGCCAGGCTTTTCTTATCGGTTATCCACCTTTTCCGGATGTAGATCGTGACTTGCCAAACGATTCCAAGCGACTTCCTCCCACTTACTTCCCGGTCTGCCATAATTACAGTAGGGATCAATGGAAATACCACCTCTAGGCAAGAATTTGCCCCATACCTCAATATATTTAGGATCCATCAAGGCAATCAGATCTTCCATAATCTTATTTACACAGTCTTCATGAAAA
This sequence comes from Lachnospiraceae bacterium, assembly GCA_963594675.1. Classification (GTDB taxonomy): domain Bacteria; phylum Bacillota; class Clostridia; order Lachnospirales; family Lachnospiraceae; genus Ruminococcus_G. Next base: position 15,036 of record CAVBGA010000108.1, on the reverse strand, counting down.
TCTCCATGATTTCTAAAAGAAAAAAGATACAGCTTTAAGCTCTTACTTTCCACCATCTTCTCATCCGGCACATAGGAAATGGTAATCGTTGCAAAATCCGGCTGCCCCGTAATGGGACATAGGCTGGTAAATTCCGGACAATTGAATTTCACAAAGTAATCATGATCCGGATGCTTGTTTATAAAAGTTTCAAGTACTCCCGGATTGTAATCCTTCTCATAAGCTACCTGCTGATTCCCCAGCAGGGTTAAGTTCTCATTTTCTCTCATTATCTTCTCCTATCAACAATACATAGAAGCTGCCACTGGCAGCTTTCTCTGCAACCCTAGGCATCAAATGCAGGATCCTTCACACCATTAGCTGCAAAAGCAGCTGCTCGATCCAAACAGGTTCCACACTTTCCACAGGGTCTAGCTCCCCCTTCATAACATGACCAGGTCAATGCATAGGGAACTCCCAGCTCCAGTCCCTGCTTCACAATATCCGCCTTTGTTTTCTTAACAAAAGGGGCTTCAATTTTCAGCTGATGGCCAGAACCTTCCCAAACCGCTTCGTTCATAGCCTGATGAAAAACAGGGGAGCAATCGGGATAGGCAAATCCTGCCGCATCATCTGCATGAGCTCCATAGTAAATAAGCTCACATTCTTTACTTAAAGCAATGCTGGCTGCCGAAGAAAGGAAAAGTCCATTTCTAAAAGGCACATAGGTGCTAACCGGTGTCTTTCCTTCTGTTTTTTGAATCTGTTTGGCATAACTCTCCTCCGGTATCTCTTCTGTAGATCCCTGCAAAAGAGAGCAATTGCTGTATTGAAATATTTTCGCCAAATCAAGGAAAAGCTGCTCCACACCATAATAATCGGCAACCGATTTTGCTGCCTCAATTTCTTTATCATGCTTTTGTCCGTAAGAAACTGATAAAGCAATCACATTTTCTTTTCCATATTTATTTACTGCTATAGCCAAGGCTGTGGTGGAATCCACACCACCACTAGAAAGTACAAGAACTTTCATAAATTACACTCCTCTCTTATTGGGATCCCAGATTACTTTATGCATTTGAATCTGTAGACGCACTCCATTCATCTTATGTTCCATCATATATTGCACCATATCCTCCGGCTCTATTTTTCCAAACACCGGACTGAGATAGACCTGGCAATGTTCTGTTAAATGATAGCGATCAATAATGTTTTTCGCCCGCTCCAGATCCTCTCTACTTCCCGATACGAATTTTACTGCGTCTCCCTTTTGCAGCAGTTTAAAATTTTCCAGAAGCATTTTCTCCTCACATCCACTGGAGGGCAACTTATAATCCATAGTAAATACTGGGCGATACTCCTTGCAGAAGGGGGACAAATCAATGCTTCCATTGGTTTCCACCTCCACCCGTACATCAGGAAGTCTAATGGCAAACAGGCGCAAGAGCTCTCCCATATCCTTCTGAAGCAAAGGTTCTCCTCCTGTTAAAGTCACATTATTGATGCCAGCATCTCTTACCGCCTCAATCAGTGCCTCAGGGGACCATTCCTCGTAAGGACAGTCTCCTTCATTGGCCCAGAATGTATCACAATAACTACAACTTAAATTACAGCCCTTAAAGCGAAGAAATACCGCAAGTTCACCTGCTCTACAACTCTCCCCATTAATGCTGACAAATTTTTCCACAAGCTTCATTACATTTCACCGTAGGATGCACAATTCTTTGGCGTTTCATAAACCTCCACACGAAATACATCATATCCTTCCTTTTTTAGCAAATCATAAAATTGTTTGGCAAAATTTTCCGCGGTAGGTCGAAAATTCACCTCATTCAAACGAAAATCTTCCTCCCTCAAGGCTTCCAAAGTCTTCTCTTTTAAAGAACCTTCCTCATAAATTAAACTGTGATCATAGATTCGGCAAATATTTTTCAAGGATTTCTTCAAATCTCCAAAATCCACCAGCATCCCTCTGGTCTGTTTTTCCTCTGATAATTGACTGCCTTTGATCTCCGCCACCACATGCCAGCGATGGCCATGAATATTTCGACATTTTCCATCATAATCCTTTAAAAAATGAGCTGCATCAAAATCCTGCTCTGTTTTTAAATAATACATTGCATTTCCTCCTTACCTATCTTTAACCATATGGAGGACTGAATCGTTAGATTTGTTAGCAGCTCCCTTCGGATGCATGGCAACAAAAGGGAGCCCCGCGCAGAACGCAGAGCTCCCGAAAAAAATCATCTAAACCTTGCAGTCCTGGTTTTGTTTAACGACAGGATGGTACAAACGAACTGTCGTCTCAAGTTTTGTTATTAAATATCGCATCAATAACTTGAGAATAGCTACTTTTTCAAAGCAACTACAAAAGGCATTATAAGCTCTTCTTTATTTTTCTGTCAAGTATTATAATAAGAAGCAACTATGGGCAATAACTTATGCTATACTATATGAAGAAAACAGAAAGGATAGGAATTATGCAAACAATTACAAAAGATATGGTAATCGGTGACCTTTTAAAAATGCACCCTCTCATGGGTAATATCTTGCAAAGAGAGGGTATGGGCTGTGTTACATGTGCTTCATCTCAATTTGAAAGTCTTGAGGAAGCTGCTGCTGTCCACGGATTAAAAATTGAAACCTTAGTTGCACGATTAAACAATTTTATGGAAATGCTGCCACAGGAATAAATTGAAAGATTTACCACCTATTTTCTATATTTCTTTACTTTCTATTATATCTTCCTAGCTTTTTGTAAACTTTTTCTAAAGCTACTTGAAAAAAAAAAAAAAAAAAAAAATAGTATGATAAATTTAGTTAGGAGTCCTAAACAATTCACTTAAAATTCAAAAGGAAAGTATAAGGGAAAGCGTATGAAAAGAATCAAAGCTATTATAGGAAAAATACTAATCGGAACCATGGTTTTTAGCATGCTGTCTACTTGCCCAGTAGCTGCTGCAAGTAAAGATACAGCTTCAAGCACACCCTATTGTCCTGTAAAACAGGCAACTTTGGATAAAGTTAAAACAAAATACGCTAATGGCAAAATCACAATTAGCGGTCAGGCAAAACAGGTGAAGAAGGTAAAAGCTGTTTATGATGGCTTAAAAAAGACAGTCAATGTAAAGTCTAACAAATTCACTATAACTTTACCATACAAAAGCAAAGCTACCATTAAACTGTATGGCTTAAATAGTAAAAACGAAAAGATCACTAAGCAAAAGAAAATTACAAGTGACAAATTCGTATCTGCTGATCCTATTTGTTATAAGATTACTCATACAGAAAAAGGAATCACTTATAAATTAAATACGGAACCACCTTGCGTCATTGTCGCAAAATATAAGGGAAAGACCATAAAGGAAGAAGTTGTGGATAGTTCTGCTACAAGCTTCTTTATACCAGAGGAACAAATCAAAGGAAAATCCGGACAATTAATTATCACACAAGAAACATCCGGAAAGCGTGTGAGCTAGAAGGTTTCCCTAGATATTGTTAAAAAAGGTGAAGTTGAAGTAGTAAATTACTAAGATAGCCTTCTTCTAGTAATTTTTCCCGATCACTCTTCCAGATAAATCATGAAAGTATGTATAAAAGACCTCGGAAAGAAAAAGATTTGCTTTTCTCTCCGAGGCCTTTTTATAACTGTATTTTATACTAATGCAATTATTCTAATCCACATTTCTCATCCAGCCCCAGCATAATATTCATATTCTGAACAGCTGCTCCTGAGGCACCCTTACCAAGATTATCAAAGAGAGCAGTTACAGTTGTCTGTTCCTCATGTCCACATACAATCAGTTCCAAATGATTGGTTCCCGCCAGCTTGTTGGCATATACGGTACTTCTCTTTTCTTCATAGGGGAGCACACTGACAAAATGCTCGTCTTTATAATAGTCCTGCAGCTTTTCACAGATTTCTTTGGCACTGGGTTCTCCAGGAAGAAGACGGTTCTGAAGCATAATTGTGGTCGCCATTCCCTTATAGTAATCATCCACTACCGGCATAAAGACCGGTGCATGAAGGAGTCCTGTAACCTTTGTCATCTCCGGAATATGTTTATGTTGAAGATTCAAGCCATAAATTCCCGGTGCATTTAACTCATTAGCCTTGTCCTCTGCTTCATACTGGGCAATCATCTTCTTTCCTCCTCCGGAATAACCGGTTAGGGAATAGCAGGTTAAAGGATAGTCCTTAGGTAAAATTCCTGTACGAATCAAAGCTGCCGTAGAAGAAATCAGACCTGTTGCATGACAACCTGGATTGGCCACTCTCTTACTAAGAGCAATAGCTTCTCTCTGTTTCTTTGAAAGCTCTGGAAAACCGTAGGTCCAAGCATCATTGGTTCTATGCGCTGTGGATGCATCAATTACTCTAACTTCCGGATTCTCAATCAGAGAAACTGCCTCTATAGCACCAGCATCCGGCAGGCATAAAAACACTATATCCGCTGCATTAAGAAATTTCTTTCTCTCTTCCAGATCATGTCTTTTATCCTCATCAATTCTCAATAGTTCCAAATCATCTCTAGCGGCAATTCGCTCATTAATCTGAAGCCCTGTTGTTCCACTTTGTCCATCAATATATACCTTAGTTTTCATCATATTTCTCCTTTAAAGCTTTATCCCAAAAGCAGTTTTTTCAATGCCTCTCCAGCTGCCCCACTCTTTTGGGAAAATATATCAATACCATCTATCATAGCACTTCTATCGGAAAAAGCCGGATAAAGAAATCCTGCCTCTATTTCCCCTAATTCATAGTCCTCCAAGATGGAAGCTATTCCACAGATAATAAAATCATAAATCTCCTCAGAATCCTGCAACCATTCTCCTGCTTCATTCTTTCTGGGAATATCATACACTCCGTGAAATACGATAATTCCATACTCTCTACTACTTTGATAAACACTGCCGATTTGCTCATAAAGCACTTCCATAAGCAAGTCATTTTTTAGGGAACAGGTCCTAATTCCCTCCAATAGCTGCCTCATACTGCCTGGTCCCGAAGAAGTCTTGGGAAAACGGAATTCCTGCAGTTCTTCATTGCTTTTTGCAAAAGGTACCTGCTTTGCCAAAGCCAGATTCTTCGTCTTATCACGATCCTTCAATTTAAGGAAATTAATATTAAAGGTATCATCAATCTGACCTTCTCGATCCATATAGCCGCCAGCTACACGATCGATACAGGAACGCTTAATAGTCATTCTTCTGGTCAGTTCCAGCATATCCTCTCTATTAATCATCGGAGACCTTCCGCCGCAAAGGCCTGACAGATTCGCTCATAATGAAGGAAATTTCCTTCATTGCCCAGTGCCTCAATCTCAGAGAAATCAACCAGCTTAAAATCAATGGCTTCCGATAACTGGATATTTACATCATCCTCAGAAAAATCCATGTGGAAGTGATAAATATCCACAAAATAATTATCCCCTCTCTCTAAATCCACATTGGAATAGGTATATACACATTTTCCTTCTGCCTTAGATACATCCAGGCCTGTCTCCTCCTGCACCTCTCTGCAAACAGCAGCAAAGGAAGACTCTCCCGCATGAACTCCGCCTCCGGAAACCTCCCAGGCACCAGCTGCCCATTTTTTATCCATAGAACGCTGCGTAATTAAAAATTTATGATCAGGTCGCTCAATAATTCCCAAGACAATCAGCTGAAACTCTCCTTCTTTCAAAAAGCTTCCCTTTCTGGGCAAGGTCCGCCCGGTTTTCTCTTTTTTCTCATTATATACATCAAAATATTCCATCATTTCCTCCCGGAGTATTTTCTCTATGTTTTCCCTATATCTATAACACTTCTAAAGTCCCACAAAAGCCATGTAAACACGGCATTTTTCTGTGACTACTTTGCCTATTCTACCACAATCCCCAAATAAATAACAGAGGCTGCCACACTTTCTATAAGCGGGCAGCCTCTGCTAAGCTAGAAATTTGCATGCAGCTATTATCAGGGTTATACATGCACTATATTATTATTGGTAAATCAGTCCTCACCACGGTAATGGCGAATCGCTCTGATCAGTGCGTCTACATTTTCCGGCGGAACATTGTCCATAATCTCCTGAGCAGGTCCGCAGATATATCCGCCGTCTTTACCCAGAATATCAATAACACGAAGGGTCTCCTCATAAATTTCATCCGGTGATCTGAATGCCAAAAGATCCTGGGTATCAATTCCACCGTAGAAGATCAAATCTTTTCCGTACTCTCTCTGCAAGAACTCAAGATCCATAACCGGCTGTACCGGCTCAAGAATATCCAGTCCAATATCAATCAAATGCGGGATAAATGGTGTAATCTTACCACAAGAGTGCATCTGTACCGGAATACCTGCATCATGATATACATCAAAGAGACGTTTCAATCTCGGTTTCAGGAAGTGGCAGAAGGTCTCCTCTGAGAAGAATGTGGAAACCTGAGTTCCCAGATCATCGCCATGATGACCAATCTTGAATCCTCTCTTAACGGTTTCTTTTGCAATTTCTACCTTGTAATCCGTAACAATATCGAAAATTTTCTCAATAGAATCCGGATCATCTGCCAAAGTATACATGAAGTTCTCAATTTCCATCATGTCATAGGTTTTCTCCCAGATTCCGTTGTATCCAGACATAACTACCAGGAAATCTCCGGAATATTTTTTCAGATCTTCCTCAGCATATTTAAACTGAAGATCCATATCATCAAGAATCGGTGCATGCCAATCATCAAGGATAGAAGGATCATCTACTACATCTTTCAAAGGATGACCCATATTGAAATAAGAAGTTGCATTGGGATCAAATTTCAGTCCCCAGGGATCTACCCAATACCCATTTTCGTCTTTATGTGCTCTTCCCGTTGCAAAAGCAAGTTCTACTTTCTCTGTATCATCCATACCATTAGATACCGCATCATCTGTGGTATAGGTAAAACGATAATGATTTGCAATCAGCTTATCATACTCATCGGGATCTGTAATTCCAATATAAGCTGCACATTCCATTTTCTTTTTTTCATTAGCAAAGTTACATACACTGGGAAGATATGTTGTATTTTTTCTGTTGATAACATCAAGAGTCAACTGCTCTCTTGTCTTTGTTTCACTCATAGTTTTTCCTCCTTAAACTATAGCTATATACAGATTTTTTAAATCTTTTCTACATAAATTATTATATGATTTTGCTTTTTCATTTTCAAGCCTATTTTACATTTTTTCCTTATTTTTCAACATTCTTTCTGTACTTGTTCACTATTTTTGCCTGCTCATTCACTGATTTTGCTGTGTTAATAAGCAAGATACATGAATTTAAAACAAAATCCAAAAAAAGCCCGCAAAGCCTTGTTTCAGCTCTGCAAGCTTTTTCCTATCTTTTTTTCTGTAATTTATGTGTCGGAGCACACAATGTGCTTCTAGCTTATGTTTTTTATCATACAATCCGCACTATTTATACCAACTTTATGACGGCCGTATTTGCGTAGGTCAGGGGATCATTGTGAATAAAAAAGATTTTTCCATCCACCGGTGCATACAAGGTTTCTATAATCTCGCTTTCATAGGGATGAAGAATATTCGCCAAAGGCTGTCCCATCTCAACAGAATCTCCCGCTTTAACAAGAGCTTCGAATATTCCTGACTCAGAGGTCCGCACAGAAACCAATTCTGTATCCATAATAACCTTAGATACTGGCAGTTTAGGAATGCTATATTTTACAATACCTAAGGAGGCAAGAAAATTGAGAACAGAAAGCACCGCTTGTCCGGCTCCTCGAGAGTCTATCTCCGTGGTGGCTGTCGTATAAAGAGAAAAAGCCTGGGTATCCCACACCTGCCAATTGTAATTCAAGGTAGTGGTATCATAAGGCCTTACTTTAGGCACTACCACATAAGGAAGGCCAAATTTGCAAGCTAATTCACTGCTGGCAAATCCCTCATCCATCATGCGGATATGGGGCATAAAATTACCAGGCATATAAAATGAGGTAAATTGAATCCCATATGTATAATCCTTAATTTCCCCAAAGACACCCTCCGCAATTCTCTGGGTGGTTTCTCCCAAATCATAACCCGGAAACATGCGGTTAATATCCGTATTGTCTGTGGGCCAAAAACGTTTTTGAATATTCATCGAAGAAGGATTAATAGAAGGAATAATCAACACTTTATGGCCTGAAACAATTCGGCCTTCCCTTTCTAGCTGTTTAAATTTCTTTACCAGCTTAGAGCAGGTATAAATCTGCTGTACTTCATTTCCCCGGGAGCTTCCCACAATACAAATACTCTTTTCTCCCTGACCGAATTCATAACCAGTAATACGAAAATTATCACGATAGAGTCCCTTCATCTCATAAATAACTCTCTTATTCATCTTGGTAAACCTCCTTTTTGAGAAGGCGTCCCATAAGAGAACCTTCATCAACCACCGGATAATCACGTATGGTAAAGAGCAGTCCACTAACCGGAGCAGTCACTTCATGTAAAAGCTCTCCTGACAGAGGATCAACGATACGTCCAATCAAATCTCCCTTTTCCAACTCTACCCAATGCTTCACTTCTGGTATAAAAATGCCACTGGTTGCCGCATTGAGATAACATACATCTTGGGGATTTCTTGACACGATAGGTTTTCTGACTTCTGCCACTTCCCCCTCCCAAATACCCAGCTTTTTCATCAGACGGAAAATTCCTTCTGTAAGCTGATCGCCATAGGCTTTTGTAATACGCATACCCACACCCATCTCCACTACCAGAACCGGTGTGCCTGTACTATTTAAGCTATAGGCAAAGGTGGATTCCAGAACCGTACTGGCCCCATGAACCCAGATAAAATCTACATTTGCTTCCCTGGCTAATGGCAATAAACGTTCTTCATGAAGCTCATTGATGCGAATCTGGGGAATTTCCGTAAGATAAATATTACTGGCATGGATATCCAAAACGCAGTCTGAACCGGCCACATCCTGTATGATTCCAGCTGCCAGATATTCTGTCATATTTCCATCAATATTTCCTGGAAATAAGCGATTCATATCCAAGTCAAAGGCGGGAATACCTCTAGTGATGGAATCTATTCCTAGGGGATTCATAGCCGGATATATGTCCACGATTCCTTTTAATTTGTCTTGATTTTCCCGAATCCGTCGCTGCAGCTCATAGCATACATACTGCCCCTCCAGCTCATCCCCATGGATTCCGGTAACTATGCTGATACGGGGAAGCTTTTCATCTGCTTTCGCCCCCTCCGGCATCAATCTATTTTTTTTCACTTCCAGGACTTCATCCACCGGAAGTCCTACAGATGTCACTGTTTTTATCATAACTATTCCTCTGTTACCAGGGAAAATATCTCCTGGGTCTGGTTTCCGCCTCCCAACATAATTCCCCTGTTAATGGCGCAATCTGTGGCATCTCTTCCATGTCCCAGCTTAATATGCTGATTCTGCACCAAGCAATTATTGGTAGGGTCAAAACCAATCCAAAGACCATGACATAGGGCTTCTACCCAGGCATGACTTTCTCCCTCCCCTACCAAAAGTCCACATACATAACGTGCAGGAATACCTGCCAAACGCAAAAGACAGATCATAATATGAGCATAGTCCTGACACACTCCAGCCCCCTGATTCCAAGCGGTCTGCGCATCGGTTCCTACCCCCGTCTGATTCTTTCGATACTGAAAATCGGAATGAAGGCAGTGCATTATCTGAAGACAAAGCTCTCGCTCTTCCATCTGCTTGGGTAGATTCAGATGTGAAAAATAATTTTTTATCCCTTCCCCAGGAATACACTTTCCAAATGGATAGCGGTAAATTGCTATATTGTCCCCTTCCGTCTCTTCATAATTAGAAGGAAAAATTTCTACATTGCCTTGAATTTGATAAAGGAAGCTGTCATGAGCCTCCTTTACCTGTCCATAAATATAGTTATTTCCAAAAGAGTCTTTTCCATAAGAATAAGGAATCTCAGGTTCTACTATAATTTTTCTATCTATCAATCTTTGTCTTTTTGTATTTTGCGGTATGCATTTGATGGTAAAATGACAGCTATGAACTGGCATAGAATAAGATAACCGCATTCGGTAATCAAACCTTAATTGCATAAATGGTACCTCTAGAATATCTGTTCTACATTTGTAACGATACCATAATAATCTATTTTTTCCATTTCTGCCAACTCTTTTACTGTATTTAGAAAATTTTCATCATATGCCAAGCCACTTTTTAGAACTCTTGGCACCATACGATGCACTTCTCTGCGCAATTCCCCAGCTGCAACCCCCAGCCTTGCATAGATGTCAATTCTTTCGATGCGCTTGCCTGCCTTAATAATGTTTCTGGTCTCTTCGCTATCGATCTGATCATCTATAATGCCCCAAAAAGCCAAAATATCGTCCAAAACCTTTTGCATTTCCAGAAGGGGGGCATGACTTTTAGCCGCTCGATGCATGGCATATATTGCCAGCTGAATGTAAGATAAAGCTTCTGAGCCAATATTTTCTCTTAAAATAATGGCATTGTCATAAGCCCGATTCAAATTGCTAATAATAGAGTCCGGATTTTCACTATCAAAGGGATACCTTTTCAGGAAATCCTCTCTGCTTGTGTAAATATTAGGAATATCCACCTGATCACAAAATTCAATATACATATCTTCCTTTGTGTCGATCATTCGATCATAGCTTTGAAAATAAATCCTCAAAGTGGAATATACCCTTTCTGTATAACGTCCCAGCCAATAGAGCCAGTCCGCCTGTTCTACCGAGATAATACCCATGTGTCCTTAAAGCCTCCTCCCTGTGATGAATTAACGATAAAGGAATCCGGATTTCTGGAAAATCTGGTCAAACCGCTCTTCCATACTACCGGCTCATCTGATGTCAAGACAAATGCACGTAAATCTGCCTTTCTTGGCACCATTTCCCCTTCGTCCAGGATATCCAGATCCTGGAAATCAATAACTTCCTGAGCGATAAAACGTCGAGGCTCCGCTTTCAACATGGCAACGAAGTCTTCCTTCTCACTGCTTGTCATAGAATTTCCAAATACAACGCCATAGCCTCCGGCTTCCGCCACATCTTTTAATACCAAATCATCAAAATGTTCCAGCACATATTTTTGATCCTCCTCATAAAAAGGTAGGTAGGTGGGCGCATTGTGAAGGATTGCTTCCTCTCCAAGATAATAGGTAATCATCTTAGGAACAAAATAATAAATTCCCTTATCATCAGCAATGCCATTGCCTGGTGCATTAAGAAGTGCCACATTTCCCTTTCGGAACACCTCATATATATGGGGGATACCAATTAGGGACTCTGGGTTAAATGCCATAGGATCCAGATATTCATCTGAAATCCTGCGATACACTGCACCAACTCTTTCTTTTCTTCCATCTGCTGTCAGATAAAAGAGCATGTCATTTTCCACCAATAATTCTGAGCCGCTAACTAAATAAGAACCTGTCTTCTCCGCCAGATAAGAATGCTCAAAATAAGCGGAATTGTACCTTCCTGGAGTCAGAATCACATTGAGGCCACCCGTATTTACATAATCCATCGTTTTCTTCAACAGCTGCGCATAATTACGATTGTCCTCTAATTTCGTTCCATGGAATGTTTCCGGTGAACATCGCCGACAAAGTTCTCTGGCAATCATGGGATACGACGCTCCTGATGGCACTCTGAGATTATCCTCCAAAATATACCACTCTTCATTTTTCCCCTTAACCAGATCAATTCCGGAAATATGAGAATAAATATCCTTGACAGGACGTACCCCCTCACACTCTGCCATATAGCCTGAGGAAGCAAAAATAAATTCTTCAGGAACTACTCCATCCTTTACAATCTGTTTTTTACTGTAAATATCCTTCAAGAAAAGATTTAAAGCTTGTACCCTCTGTTTCAACCCCTTTTCCAGATATAAAAATTCATCATGACCGATCACCCTTGGAACGGAATCAAAGGGAAACAATTGTTCTTTAAAGGTATTATTTTTGTAAATCCCAAATTTTACACCATACCTGGCTAAAAGTTCATTTACATTGTCTGTATGGCTAACTAATTCCTGCATAAACTACCTCCTCATTCCACACAAGAGTCCTGACATACCTCCCTGCGGAGCGTTTTTTGTATAGGAAACTTCGTTTCTATGCAAAAAAGGCGCTCTGCATATTGCAGAACGCCTTTGTCCTCTTGTGTCCTAATGTAAAAAATTTACCATGCAAAGCAATCCTTGTCAAGTGTGGTCCCATATTGTGTTTTTTTCAGAAGCGTGCTAGGATGTTTTCTGGAAGGTAGGTGTTTCAAATGTCCGGTCTTTTATCCCTACAGCTTACTATATTTTTGCTGATTGCACTGGGCTTTATTTTTAGAAAACTCAATCTGGTCACCGAAAGTGGCCAAAAGAGCCTGACCAATCTGGTTCTGTATCTGGTCTTACCCTGTAATATTTTCACGGCCTTCATTGGCAAATATACTATGGATATGCTGTATCGATGCGGTTTAATCCTTCTTATATCACTAGCGATTCAGGCTTTTGCTGTTCTTTACGGAAAAATCTTTTTTCGCCACAAGGAAGAAGGGGTAAGAAAATGCCTGGAATACGGCATCATCTGCTCCAATGCAGGACTCCTTGGCAATCCCATTGCTGAAGGTGTCTACGGAACAGAAGGTCTTATGCTTGCCAGTGTTTATTTGATTCCTCAGCGAATTATGATGTGGTCCTTTGGTCTGGCCAGCTTCTCAGGAAGCCGCGATTGGAAAGCCACATGGCTTAAAGTAATTAAGCATCCCTGCATCATTGCAACCTTTGCCGGTATTCTTCTTATGCTGACTCAGTATACCCTTCCCGATTTGATCATGGATCCCATAGAGATTATCGGTCGCTGCAATACAGCCCTTTCCATGATGGTCATCGGCATGATTCTCTCAGAGATCAATCCCAGAGATTTGATTGATAGAGATACGGTGTCCTATACTGTGCAAAGACTGATCCTTATTCCCGCTTTGATTTATATCGTATGTCTGCTGTTTCATTGCAATCATCTGGTAACCGGCTTATCTGTCCTTTTGGCATCCATGCCAGCTGGAGCTACCACACCTATGCTGGCATCCAAATATGATATTAATCCACATTTTGCAACGAAAATGGTGGTATTTTCCACCCTCTGCTCTATACCTACAATCATTATATGGAGCTACATATTACGATAAAGAACAGTTGTTTAATATAACTGCGAAATGAATATATACAGCAATAAAAGAGAGGCCCCGCACAAAATCATGCGAAGCCTCTCTTTTATTGCCATGATAGCCGCAAAATCCGCAGTTACCATGGATTATAGGTAGAAATATCTTTATAATAGGAATTCTATGATTCTTATTATCCAATTACAGCCGCTGTATGAGCTACATAGAGCTGCTCTACTGCATCAATTCTTCCCAGACCAGAGATCTGTGTATCTACTGTAAATCCAGCTTCTTCAAACTTAGATTTCCAAGAATCAGAATCTGAACCAGCCATATCATTATTTGCGTGATCTCCAGCAACAACCATCAGCGGACGAAGTACTACTTTTGTATATCCAGCTTCTTTTACCTTAGAAATAACTTCGTCAACAGCGGTGTCTTCCGGCTCGCCCTCAACAGTACCGATAAATACATTAGAGTAACCTAAAGTTTCCATCTGGGTTCCCATCTGATCATAGGTAACATTTGCTTCATGAGAAGTACCATGGCCAAGGAATACGAAAGCAGTTCCATCCTCAGCAGCAGCCTCTGTGCTGTCATAACCAGCATCGCTAAGAGCTGCATTGGTTACTGCCTCAGCTACGGTTGCTTTATCGTCATTGATTACGCTTGCATCGTCACCAACCTCGCCAAGAAGAGGTTCAGCAACCTGTACAGAATCGAAGTTGTCTTTATAACTCTCCACAGATTCCATCAACTCATCATACTCTGCGCCATGCATCAAATGTGTCGGCTGAACTACAAGATTCTTTACACCATTGTCCACTGCACGCTGAAGAGCCTGATCTACATTATCAATCTTCTCATCATCACGAGCCTGAATATGATTGATGATGATCTGAGCCGTAAATGCTCTTCTTACAGACCAATCCGGATATGCTTCCTGGAGAGCCTTTTCAATTCCTCCAATATCCTCAACACGGCTGTCGTTATATGAGGTACCAAAGCTTACTACCAAAAGCTCATTCTCACCGATATCATCGCCATTAAGAGGATCATCCTTGGAAGCATCTCCTGTATCCAAACCAAAATAATCTGGTGATGCTTCTTCACCCTCTACCAGAGCTTTCTGCGTATCTGTCAGGGCATCCCAAGCTTCTTTTGCTTCTTTACACTGCTCGTCTGTCTCATCTGTTCTTTCCTGAACATAAATCTGATCGATGAGAGCGGCTACCTTATCAGCTGCCTCCTGATCACTATCAGAGGATTCTTCTGTAGCTTCTTCCGTAGCTTCCGCATTTTCTGATGCCTCCTCTGTAGTCTCTGCCTCCTGAGCTGCTGTGTCATCGCTGGATGTGCTGTCAGATGCAGATGATCCACAACCTGTGATCATCATAGACGCAACCAAAGCTGCGCTTAAGATACCTGCAAGTTTCTTCTTAACCATATTAAATTGTTCTCCTTCCTGCCGAAATTTGCCGGCACATTTTATTTTCAGAGAAAAGGGGAAGCCTCTTCTCTAAGGCACTAATTATTCTCCGTCTGCAATTCTGGATTACTGACAGATACTTTATGATCGTACCACTTGCCCTTGGTGCCGATCAAAGCCAGATCAAATTCCTCATCCAGACTTGGTACAGGAACATCAAATCCATATACTTCGTCAGTCATACCATCATCATAGGTCACCGTGTCCGTAGTCGGTTGAATTAAATCTGCCCCATCCTTCTTGGCATCCTCTGCCGTTCCTTCAAAAAGATTTACAATATTTTTAGATGCCAAGGTGATATGTATGGTCATCTGACCATCCTTAACGGTTAAAGTTCCCTTGCCATCTAAGGTTTCATTAATATGAAACATAGAACTATCTGTAGTAAAAT
>CAVBGA010000107.1:0-5093 GCA_963594675.1 Lachnospiraceae bacterium | reverse complement strand
CCGTTTATACAGCAGATGTATCTGGCGTCTGTTCGGCTTTGTATGAACTTGGTGGAATGACAGTGCTACATGATCCCTCCGGATGCAATTCCACTTACAACACCCATGATGAGATCCGTTGGTATGATCAGGACAGCTTGATTTTTATTTCCGGACTTACGGAAATTGATGCCATTATGGGAAATGATCAGAAATTTATCCATGATATAGAGGAGGCAGCTGAGGCATTACATCCTCAATTTATTGCTTTAGCAGCTTCTCCTATTCCCTTTATGAATGGAACGGATTTCTCGGCAATTGCCAGAGTGATTGAAGGGGACACAGGAATTCCTACATTTTCGGTGCCTACTAATGGCATGAAGGACTATATATATGGGGCAGGTATTGCTTTAAAAGAAATTGCCAGGCGATTTGTGACAAAAAATGATTGGCGAAAAAAAGCGGACCAAATGGAGAAAACAGCAATTTCTTCGAGAAATGTAAACCTACTGGGAGTGACCCCTTTGGACTTTGGCCCTCAGAGGAATGTGGAGCTTTTAATGGACAACCTAAAGCAATATGGCTGGAGAATTCTATCAAGTTGGGCTATGGGTGATGATCTGGAAGCTTTAAAAAGGGCAGGAGAGGCAGATGTGAATCTGGTGGTGTCTGCAGTGGGACTGCCAACAGCAAGATTTCTCTGGGAAACTTACAAGATCCCCTATGTGATTGGAAACCCCAATGAGTGGTTGGCGGAGGACATCTCAAAGGCAATGCAGACAGCTCTTACAGAGCAGATGAATTTTACAAGGGTATATTCCAAAAATCGTTTGCAGCAGGATGCTAAGATTACGGTGATTGGAGAAGCGGTTACCATGGGATCACTGGCTGCAGGGATTGAAAAGAAATATCATCTGGCGACGAGGGTATTGTGTCCTTTACAAAGCTGTGAAGGTTTATTGGGAGAAAATGACGAACTCCTTCTTGGGGAGGAGGCCATGGAGGAAGCTTTAAAGAAAGCGGAGATTATTGTGGCTGATCCCTTATATCGTTCTATATGTCCCCCAAATTGTAAATTTTATGAAATACCCCACCTTGCTTTTTCAGGAAGAATGTATGTTAGGAATCATTAACATTTTTATATTTTCTTTTGGGAAATGGCTTGACAAGGAGAAAAAAATATAGTAGGTTATTAAAAGTTAGAAAGTTCTAACGTTCTGTGCCCATAATACCGTTTATGGTTTGATGTGTGCATATTCTAGAAGCAGAAAACATGATCCAAGCTTGAAAGGATATGGATATGACTCTGAATGAAGCTGAATTAGGTGTTGAGTACATCGTAAAGAAAATAGCAACTGATGATGAGGATATGGTGAGTTTCTTGTTTACTTTGGGTTGCTACGAAGACCAGCCGGTCACAGTAGTTACTCGTAAGAAGAAAAATATGGTTTTGTCCATTAAAGATGCAAGATATAACATCGATAGTGAGCTCGCTTCAGTAATTTTGGTCTAATTGAAACATGGATTAAAAATATTGCGGCGAGCAATATTTTTGCACGTGGATTAGTCTAGTCTAATAGACGCTGGAATTAACAGACTATGGTCGGATATGCGAAATAAAGTATATTTAGATTGGAATCTGTTATTCAGAATAAATTAATGCCAATGGGCGAATGAACATCATGAAGGAGGAGGTTCACCATGAGAATTGCGTTAACAGGTAATCCGAATAGTGGAAAGACCACTATGTACAACGCATTGACAGGCAGAAGTGAAAAAATTGGTAACTGGGCTGGTGTTACCGTAGACAGAAAAGAAAGCCCGATTAAGAAGAATTACTACGACGGTAGTGAAGAACTAGTCGCAGTTGACCTTCCGGGTGCATATTCCATGTCTCCGTTTACTTCTGAGGAGAGTATTACCAGTAGCTATGTAAAGAATGAGCATCCAGATGCCATCATCAATATCGTTGATGCCACCAACTTAAGCCGAAGCTTGTTCTTCACAACACAGCTTTTAGAGTTAGGTATTCCGGTTGTTGTTGCATTGAACAAAACCGATATCAACGAAAAGAAGGATACCAAGATTGATGAGAAACTCTTATCTGAGAAACTTGGCTGTCCGGTTATTAAAACTTCCGCAATCTCTGATCAGGGATTGAAAGCAGTTGTTGCAGCAGCAGCTCAGGTGGAAGGAAAAGGCCAGAAAGCACCTTATGTACAGGGCGATATTGATCTGACAAATAAACAGGTGGTTATTGAGGCCGATAAAAAACGTTTTGATTTTGTAAACAGAATTGTATCCGAAGTTGAAGACCGTAAGGTTCTGACAAAAGAAGTAAACGTTGGTGACAAGATTGATGCAGTTATTACGCATCCTATCGTTGGTATCGTAGTGTTTGCAGCAGTTATGTGGCTTGTATTTTATATTTCACAGTCAACAGTAGGAACATGGATTGCAGATATCCTGACTGGTTGGATTGAGACCTTTCAGGGTCGGGTAAGTGATAAGCTTAGCGGTGTAAACCCAGTGCTTTCTGCCCTGCTTGCTGATGGTATTGTAGGTGGCGTAGGTGCCGTTGTTGGTTTCTTGCCATTGGTAATGGTTATGTACTTCCTGATTGCTCTTCTTGAGGATTGTGGTTACATGTCCAGAGCAACTGTTGTCCTTGATCCGATCTTTAAACGTGTAGGTCTTTCCGGAAAAACAGTTATTCCTCTGGTATTGGGAACTGGTTGTGGTATTCCGGCAATCATGTCTTGCCGTACCATCCGTAGCGAGCGTGACCGTCGTGCATCTGCTATGCTGGCGACCTTCATGCCTTGTGGAGCAAAACTTCCGGTTATTGCCCTTTTCACAGGTGCATTCTTCTCTGATGCTACATGGGTTGGACCGGTTATGTACTTTGTAGGTCTTATTTTGATCCTGCTTTGGGCTTTGATTATTAAAGTAGTTACAGGTATGCGTTACAGAAAGAGCTTCTTCATTATCGAGCTTCCTGAGTACAAAGTACCTTCTTTGAAATTTGCTTGTATGTCCATGTTAGAACGTGGTAAAGCATATATTATTAAAGCTGGAACAATCATCCTTGTTTGTAACACTGTAGTACAGATGATGCAGACATTTACACCTTCCTTCCAGTTGGCAGCAGATGATGCAGCAGATTCTATTTTGGCAGTGATTGCTCATCCTTTTGCAGTCCTGATCATTCCTATCGTTGGCGTGGTTTCCTGGCAGCTTGCAGCAGCAGCAGTTACTGGATTCATTGCAAAAGAGAACGTAGTAGGAACTATCGCAACTTGCTTTGCAATTACGAACTTCATCGATACAGATGAGTTGGCAATGGCTGCAGGTGCTGGTAATGAGGTTATGGCAGCAATGCAGATCACAAAGGTGGCAGCTCTTGCTTACCTGATGTTCAACCTTTATACACCGCCTTGCTTTGCAGCTCTTGGTGCTCTTCGTTCCGAGCTTCAGTCCAAGAAATGGTTCTGGGCGGCTGTAGGTCTTCAGCTTATGACCGGTTATACAGTTGGTTTCCTGGTATACCAGGTGGGAACATTGATTACAACAGGTTCCTTCGGTGCAGGATTCCTTGGTGGATTGATTGCAGTTGTAATTATGATTGCCATTGTAGCCTCTATTGCAATTAAGAGTCAGAAGGCAGTAGCTGTAGAATACAAACTTGATTAATTAGATTCGAGGTGATTGTGTGTTAGCAAATATTATTGCAGCCATCATTATTGTGCTTATCGTCGGCGGAGCATGTGCCTATATTTACAGCTTCCGCAAAAAAGGTAGCGTTAAATGTATCGGATGCCCTTCGGCCCCGTCCTGTACTTCCCATGGAAAATGCGGATCCCAAAAGGCCGAAGCAAAGACACAGTCAAAGGAAGATTTAAGTAATAAGTAAATAGCCAAAGGGGTTGCCGCAAGGTAACCCCTTTGATGCGTTTTGGGAGACAGATGATGGAAAATGTAATTGTTGTTATTATCTTAATTATAATTTTAGTCCCAGCAGTTCGAGTTGCTATAAAACATATGCGGGGTGAAGGTGATTGCTGTGGAGGTCCAAAAGAAAAACCTCTGAAAAAGAAAATGAGTGGTCAGCCCATTCGTAAGATTCGTCTTACCGTTGATGGTATGATGTGTAATAACTGCCGTGTACGTGTGGAAAATGGATTAAATGCTATGGATGGTGTTTTAGCCAAGGTTTCTTTGGCAGATAAAGAAGCCAAGGTTTCCCTCTATAAGGACATTTCAGATGATGAAATTATTGCTGCGATAGAAGCAATGGATTATAAGGCAACTTTGAAATAATAGGAAGATCCCCTGTGCTGAAAAGGTACAGGGGATTTTTAATCGTATAGGAAACTTTGTTCCTCTAAATATTTGTTTTGTGGGCAGCAGCAATATAGCTTCTGTAGGCTTCTTATGCGATTTTATGATATACTTAGTTTGTTATTTAGAAAGAACCGTAATAGGGATTCTATAAAAGCAAAATTGGTGGCAGAATGAGTGATTTTTCTCTTAACAGAATACGAATATTAAAAACGGGTTTGGCAAACGTTCAGAAATATATTGATATGGAAAAAGCTAGTGAACAGGCATATTTTGAAAAGCTTGCGGAGCCGGGAACCGAATTAAAATTAAAACGAGTTTATGACAAGGAGGAAGATCCTTTTCGAATCGAAGTATATGCTCCGGATGATAGATACTTGGGACGAGTTACTGTGGGAAAAAATGAAACTGCAGCAAGACTGATGGATGCAGGCTTAAAGATCATTGCAATTGTCAATGAGAGTCTGCCCATACATGATAGCGATGACAGTCAGGGACAGGCTGAGAAAGTAAATCCGGAGGACTTGGGCTGGAATGAGAATTCAAGGGAAGTAAATAGCTATAGGATTTGTAATTTACCCTATTGTATTTATCTGGCGGATGATTGAGGTAGTATATGGAGATACAATTAAAATCAAATAGTGCCCTGCAAAGCCAAAGGGAGGATGCAAAGCAAATCCAGATAAGCAGTGGGGAGGGAAGCATTGATCTTAAGCATCAGGGAGATTCGGGAAAACTTAGCCGGCTGCTTATCCTAAGATGTGGTATTGTGA
>CAVBGA010000106.1:0-8120 GCA_963594675.1 Lachnospiraceae bacterium | reverse complement strand
AGCTGGTACAGAGAATCACAGAGTTGGGCATGAATCCAGACGACTATCAATTCTATCTCGATTTGAGAAAATACGGAACTACAAGACATGCTGGTTTTGGACTGGGATTTGAGAGATGCGTAATGTATCTGACAGGAATGGCGAATATTCGTGATGTGATTCCTTTCCCGAGAACAGTGAACAACTGTGACATCTAATTATAAAAAATGCAGTAAACTGCCGTCTGTGTTGGAGCCAATGCAGACGGCAGTTTCTCTATTACCATGCATTCGTAGGGCGCTGCCAGTGGCAGGTCCTGGAGATATACTTTCATAGAAAATTATGTGTGGGGTGTATAATATGAAATTTATTCATACAGGGGATCTCCATTTAGGAGCAAGCCCGGATTTAGGATATTCATGGGGAGAAGAAAGAAAAAGTGAGATATGGGAAAGTTTTCAAAGATTGATTCAGAAAGCATATTCCGAAAAGTATGATCTTATGCTGATTAGTGGTGATATATTTCACCGGAAAGCAAGTCCGAGAGAAGTGAAGGAATTGTCTTACCTTCTTTCCTGCATTCCGCAGACGCAGGTGGCTATGATTGCTGGTAACCACGATTGGATTGGAGACGGCGATGCGGTGCTATCTATGGAATGGCCGGATAATGTGGCCGCTTTATGGAACAAAGACCTGACCCGCAGTTACAGTGAAAACTGCGATGCTTGGATTTACGGATTTAGCTATCATTCTCAGGAGATAGGAGAAGCCAGATATGCAGGAATTTATCCAGGAAGGGAAAGCGGTTATCACATTTTATTGGCTCACGGCGGAGATGAGACCCACATTCCTATAAATTTAGGAAAGTTGGAGAGGGCAGGTTTTGATTATGTTGCCCTAGGGCATATACATAAGCCATGGCTCTCTAAAAGCGGCCGTATTGGCTATTGCGGTGCATTAGAGCCGCTGGATCGTAATGACGTGGGAGGTCATGGATATATTTGTGGCGAGTTACAAGGAGATAGGGTTATAACAGAATTTGTCCCTTTTGCCACTCGTTCTTATCTACATAGAAAAATAAAAGTAGATGAAAGGACGACGCAGTTTTCTCTTGAAAAAGAGATTCGAGAAGAAATAAATCGACTGGGAAAGCAGAATCTTTATGTTTTTCAATTAGAGGGCTGTCATGGAATGGGAGAATCCTATGATGAAAAGCGGCTGAAAAATTTGGGGAATATTCTTGAAATAAAAGATGCAAGCTATCTGGATTATGATGTGGAAGCCTTACAAAGGGAATATGAGGGAAATCTGCTGGGAGATTTCATAGATAAATTCAAAAATTCGAATAATGAGCTTGAAAAAAAGGCTTTGCATTATGGCGTGGAGGCTCTCCTTACGACAAGACGTTAGGGAAGATAATAGGGGTACTATATGATTATAAAACAAATCTATATCCGCAATTTTGGAAAACTTCAAGAAAAGTCTATAAAGCTGGAGCCTGGGATTAACCTTTTTGAAGGCGCCAATGAAAGTGGAAAAACTACGATTCGTACATTTATTCATGGATTACTATTTGGACTGCCTCGTCAGAGGGGAAGAGCTGCGCGTAACGATAATTATAAAAAGTATGATCCCTGGAAGCGCAATGGTGTATTTGGTGGGAGTATGTTATTTTCAACGGGCGAAAGGACTTTTCGAATTGATCGCGAATTTTCTAAAAATAGCCAGAGGGAAGAATTGGTTTGTGTGACTGACGGTGAGCAGTTAAGTATAGAACAAGGGGATTTACAAATGCTTTTGGGAGAAATAAGCTCATCTGTATTTGAAAGCACTTTTTCTATAGGGCAATTGCAATGCGCAGCGGACGGGGATATGGTTGCTGCACTACAAAATTATATCCTAGATTATGAGATTAGTGGATCACAGCAACTGGATCTTAAAGCGGCCTTAGAATATTTAAAGAAGAAATATAAGAAGATTGAAAAAAGAATCGATGAAAATGAGCAAAGCTTAATTCAAAAGGTCAGTGAAATAAGGGGACAGAGAAAATTTTTAGAGCAAGAGATAGAGAAAATTAGAGAGGAAGATGTATATCTGAAAAATATAGCCCTTTCGCAGAAAAGACAAGGTAGAAGGGAAGAATATCAAAAAAGAGATGATAGAAGAGAAAGAATTGATAGACAAAAGAAAGTATTTGGTGGAGTAATAACACGGCTATTTCTTTTTCTTGCCATTGTATCGTGGAAAATTTGGCCACTTAACATTTGTTTTGCATTTTTGACAGTGGGATTTGCGGGATTTTCTCTATTCCACATGCGTCGTAAAAAGCAGAATAGAAGAAGTTATGCTGAAGAGAATAGGGAAAATAATATAGAAAATGGTGCAGATAATCAAAGCAGAACAATATTTTTGAGAGAGAAGCTTTTTGATTATCGCAATCAAATGGAGAAACTTGAGCAAGAAGAAAAAGAGCTGAACAGGACTCTTGACACAATGAGAGGAGAAAATCCAGAGTTATTAGCGATAAAAATGGCATCAGAGCAAATCACAATGCTAGCTGAAGAACGACAAAAAAAATTAGATACCATTCTAAAACAAAAGAGTTCGGCTATATTAGAGAAATTAACAGAGGGAAAATATCGAAATATTCATGTGAAAGATAAAATGCAGTTGGGAATTGATACAGGTGAAAGCTTTGTTGCGCCGGAATTTTTAAGTGCTGGGACAGCGCAGCAGATTTATTTTTCTTTTCGGATGGCAGCGGGAGAAATCCTTTGTAATGAAGAAAAGCTTCCCTTTCTGATGGATGATGTTTTTGCTCTTTATGATGATGAAAGGTTAGAGAAGGCATTGCAATGGTTAAGTAAAAGCGGTCATCAAATTCTATTATTTACTTGCCAGGACAGAGAAAGACGAATTATGAAAAAAATGGGAATTAAATTTCAATATATAGCTCTGTAATATATGCATGAGCGCCAGAAATCATAAGTGAAGAACTAAGTAATCAAAGAAGATCAGAGCAGCTTTTTATAGATGTATTGCAAAAAAAGGGGGCCGTTTTATACGGTCCCCTTTAATATATTACATTTTTTCTTGGCGGTTTCTATGCTTTTTCAATAGCGTCTGAATTTTCTCAACAGGATTCAAAAGACTGCTGATAGAAACATCGTGATTCAAGTGATCAATGATAAAGGCAATGAACTTGCTCATATCACAATTGACATAATAGGAACGCTCGAAAAGCTCTGGTCTTTGATAAATAAGATTGGTAGTGATTAGATAATCAAAAAGTCCTTCTTCGTAGGCACGATCAAATTTTTCCATACCATTTGTAAAGAGACCAAAGGTTGCACATACAAAAATCTTTCCGGCCTTCCTTTGTTTAAGATGACGAGCAACCTCCAGAATGCTATCACCTGAGGAAATCATGTCATCGATGATCAGCATGGTTTTTCCCTCAACATCTGGGCCAAGAAATTCATGAGCAACAACAGGATTTTTCCCGTCGACAACGGTGGAATAATCTCTGCGTTTATAAAACATACCCATATCGACTCCGAGGTTGTTTGCGGTATAAATTGCTCGGCTCATACCTCCTTCATCCGGACTGATTACCATAAGATGGTCATTATCAATCTGAAGATCCGGAGCTTTTTTCAGAATCGTTTTAATGAATTGATAGGTTGGCCGCACGGTTTCAAAACCATTCAGCGGAATAGAGTTTTGAATACGGGGTTCATGAGCATCAAATGTGATAATGTTTTCTACCCCCATATTTACCAATTCCTGAAGTGCATTTGCACAGTCGAGAGATTCCCTTTTATCTCTTTTATGCTGTCTGCTTTCGTAGAGGAAAGGCATAATAACATTAACACGTCTTGCTTTACCTCCGATAGCAGCGATGATTCTCTTTAAATCCTGAAAATGATCATCAGGAGACATATGGTTCATGAATCGTCCTATTTTATATTGCATGCTGTAATTACAGATGTCTACAAGAATATAGATATCGTCTCCACGAACAGATTCTTTAATGATTCCTTTGGCTTCTCCGGAACCAAAGCGAGGAACAGCAGACTGAATCAGATACGTGTCTCTCTCGTATCCGTCGAATGCGATGGTGTTTTTATCCTCGTGATCGCGATCCTTTCTCCATTTAATCAGGTGATTATTCACCTTTTTTCCCATCTCTGTACAGGAATCTAAAGCAATGATGCCTAGACGTCCTGCAGGAATAGAAGATTCAAGCTGTACAGTCTTTTTGTTGGCCATTAGTGGCTGCCTCCTTTGATTTTTTTCAGAATTCGGATATCATTACCTATTAATTTAATCATGGTATAATTGCTGGAAATACGGGAAAATACCCGCTCGGAATATAAATCAGCAAATTCTTGCAAAGAAAGATTGGTGGAGATCAATGTGGACTTTTTTTGAGATAAGCGTTCATTGATGCACCAAAAGAGCTGAGATGTAACAAAACTGTTGGTCAGCTCAGTACCGAGATCATCGATAATCAATAGATCACAATCATATAAATCGGATGCCGGAACTTCCTCATCTTCTCCTCTTGAAAATTTATCTTTTGCCAGTAAATCAAACAAATCATAGGCAGAAAAATAAATAACACAGAAGGAATCATTTATAAGCTCCCTAGCGATGCAGTGGGAGAGAAAGGTTTTTCCCACACCGGTATCACCGTATATAAAGAGATTTTTAAAATCTTTTCCGAAAGTAGCAATGAAATCCATTGCCTTGTCCACAGCCTCATGAGCATTGTCTCTTGCACTTGAGCCAGTGGATGGATTGATCAGATCTTCAGGATAATAGCTGAAGTCAAAATTATCGAAATTTTCTATTTGAAGAATATCGCGGATATTTGACTGAGTATACAATAATTCCACAGCTGCCTTTTTAAAACAGTTACATTTTTCAGTGCCAATTAAGCCGGTATCACGGCAAAGAGGACAATCATAATGCATATCAAGATAATCCGCAGGATATCCATAAGCGTCCAAAAGACAATTACGTTCCTCCGAGAGTTCGCGAATAGAGGAGTTTAGATCGAAATCATCTCCGCCAACTCCCAGGAGGGCTCGTGCCTTGCGTAAAGAAAGTTCACCGACCTCTCGGTCGATCTCTGCGAGACGAGGAATCTGACTATATGCAGTTTCCCTGCGTTCGTCCAAATCATGTTTGTTGCGGATTTGTCGATGATTATACTCTCGCATGATTTTGTCATATTGTGAATTGCTAAGTGCCACGGTTTATTATCACTTTCCAGAAATTTATTTGCTAAGAAGCTGTTTTTCCAAATTAGAGTAGTCATAATTTCTCTGATGAAAATTATTAAAACGATTCTGATTTCCTTTGGCTTTCTTATTCTTTTCGGAAGCCTTTTTCTCGGAATTTTTTTCCTTTAGATAATCAGCATCCAGCTTCTGAATGTCAGAAATATGATGCACACCGCTTTTATGCCAATTGGATAAAATGCCATCGACATATTTAAAACTGGGATTTCCCAGTTTCTGAATAGTACGGCTGCATGCTTCTGCAATAATTGTCTGGTCAAAACCCAGATCGTTATTCCAATGATCGATAAAAGCAATTTCAGAAGAAACAGGATTGCGTCCCGTAATTCCTAAAGCCTTTAAAACGGAATAATATTTTTTGTTGTGAGCAGAGGAATTTGCTTTTGCCTCTTCCACGGTTTGAATCTTGTTTTCTGTCCAGGATAGGGCAACTTTTTCCATATAGCGTATGCTCTTGCTCCCTTTTGAGACACAGTATTCAATGAGATATTCAATCAGATCAGCAGACATATGCAATCCTTCATGGAAATATATGATCTGTGTAATCTCCGTGGGAGTTAAGGTTTTTTCCATGTACTGCTCTGCAATGAAAATCAATTGTTTGATGTCTTCCTGTTGCCGTAGTTCACGAACCTTATCAGGGGTAAAAAGAGCAGAAGCATCCATGCGCTCTTCTGTGGAAACAGAGGGCTTTTGCACTTGCTTTTCAGAAAAAATAGCTTCTGCTTTCTTTGGCTCTTCCGGATTATTGATAGAAAGTCCTGTTAATTCCTGCTTAGCATCAAATTCAAGAGTAAGCAGGTTGGCTTTATCCCAATAACGAAGAGCTCTTATAATATCATTTTCAGTGCAGCCAAAAAAATCTGCAAGACCTGTTAAAGTTAAGTCAGAACAGCCGTTGCTACTTAAACGGAGCAAGCGCAGATAGATTTTAACAAATTCACCGTTTGCCTCCGGCATATATTGATCCAGAAAAATATTGGAGATCAGCGTATAACTCGTACGGCCGTCTCCTTTTAGCGTAATCTTATTCATCCTTCACCTCATAACATAGGCCGGAGCCGATTTCATTGAAACAACCACATTATAGCATAGTCATATCAGAAATAGAATAGTATTTTTTTGTGTCAGATAAAGACTCTTCTGTAAAGAAAAAATACTGTGGAATGTGGAAAGTGTGGAAAATGTGGGCGAGCTTTTGTCTATATTTGCAAATGTAACCTATAAACATGGCGTAAAGCTTTAAGATATAGGCATGTGCTTTTTATGAGTGCAGTTTTATGTTAACAATGCAGAAAAAAAGAAATCCACAGTGTTTTACATGTGAAAATGTGTATAACACTGTGGATAATGTGGATAAATCAAGCTCCCAAGAGCTTTTCGCCTATATTTACAACATCTCCGGCGCCCATAGTTATCAACAAATCACCAGGGGCACAATGCTCAAGAAGAAAATTTTCAATCGCATCAAATGTGGGTAAGTAGGTGCATGTTCCGCCCAGTTCGCAAATTTTTTTCTGAAGATCCTTTGAACTGATGCCGACGGTATTTTTTTCTCTGGCTGCATAAATGTCACACAAGACAATTTCATCTGCTAAGGTCAGGGCATCAGCAAAATCATCCAAAAGAGCTTTGGTACGCGTGTAGGTATGAGGCTGGAAGACACACCAAAGTTTCTTGTGCGGGAAGTTTGCTGCCGAGTTTAAGGTTGCACGAATTTCTGTAGGATGATGTGCATAATCATCTACGATGGTAACACCGCCGACGGTGCCTTTGATCTGAAAGCGACGGTTTGTTCCATGAAATGCAGAAAATCCTGCCTGAATTGTTGCCTGCTCAAGTCCCAGTATACTAGCAGTTGCAATTGCCGCAAGGGCATTGGAAACATTATGGATTCCGGGAACTTTTAATTGGTAGGTTGCTATCTTTTCGCCATTTTGAATACAATCAAAGCTGGCAAATCCTTCTTGATCATAATTGATATTGTCTGCTGTAAAAATTGCAGGATTGTTCAAACCATAGGTGATTACTCGACATTTCAGGTCAGCGGTAATCATTTCGTAACAGGGGGTGTCACTGTTGATAATTAAAGTTCCGTCTTCGGGAATCAGTTCAGCAAATTTTCGGAAGGAATGACGAATATCATCAATATCCTTGAAAAAGTCAAGGTGATCTGCATCCATGTTGAGAATGATGCCAACCTTAGGAAAAAGACTTAAAAAACTATTGGTGTATTCGCAAGCTTCTGTAATGAATGTTTCAGAATTACCAACGCGGATATTTCCCTGAATGGAAGGAAGAATACCACCAACGGAGATGGTGGGATCACAGTCACCTTCCAAAAGAATCTGGGATATCATGGATGTTGTTGTTGTTTTTCCGTGGGTTCCTGAAACCGCAATAGGAAGATCATAATTCTTCATAATCTGTCCCAGAAGCTGAGCCCTTGTCAGCATGGGAATGGACATTTCAATTGCACGTACATATTCTGGATTTTCAGGGCTGATTGCTGCTGTATAAACAATAAGCTCTGTATCGGGGGCAATGTTGGAAGCACGTTGTCCGTAATGGATCACAGCTCCTTTTTCTTCCAGACGATCTGTTAAAGGGGATTCCTTTGCATCGGAACCAGTTACATGAAATCCTTCTTGCAGAAGAACCTCGGCCAGACCGCTCATACTGATGCCGCCGATGCCGATAAAATGTATATGCAAGGGTTTATTAAAGTCAATTGTAAACATAATGTAGCTCCTTTTTAAATATCATTATCAACACATTATTATACCCTTTCTTTAACAGGTTGAAAAGAAAAAAATCATAGAGACTAGTTTC
>CAVBGA010000105.1:0-9159 GCA_963594675.1 Lachnospiraceae bacterium | reverse complement strand
GGCCAGATATACGAACGATTCTCTATGTCCACAGCGTCCTTTAAAGTTACGTGTTCCGGTACTGATCAAGGCCTCGCCTTCACCAATAACGCCCTGGCATGCACCCCAGCATACGGAACAGTTAGGATTCATAATAATTGCCCCTGCTTCCATAAAAATATCCAGAAGGCCTTCTTCCATAGCCTGCAGATATACACTGCGGCTAGCCGGTACCACCAGGAAACGAACGCCAGGATGAACCTTATGCCCTTTAAGAATGCTGGCACCTACTCTCAGATCCTCAATACGTCCATTATTGCAGGAACCAAGAAATGCCTCATCAATATGTGTCCCCAAAGCTTCCTCTGCCGGCACAACATTATCCACAAAATGCGGTTTGGCAACAATGGGTTTTATGGTACTAAGATCAATATCATATACCTTGGCATACTCTGCATCTGCATCCGGAGAGAAGCTGGCCACCGGCTCTCTTCCATGGACTTTCAAATAATCCAGAGTCACTTCGTCAACTTCCATGAGTGCAGTTTTTGCTCCTGCCTCAACACAAAGATTACAAATAGAAATACGGCCGGCCATGTCAATGGATTTCAGACCTTCACCGCCGAATTCCATAGCTTTGTAATTTGCACCATTCGCACTGATCTGTCCAATAATTGTTAAAATCAAATCTCTTGCATAAACACCTTCAGGAAGTTTTCCTGTCAGGTTAAAACGTAAGGTTTCAGGCACCAAGACCCAAGAAGTTCCTGTTACCATAGCATAGAGATAATCTGTATTACCTACACCGGTTCCAAAAGCTCCTAAGGCTCCATAAGCACAGGTATGACTGTCTGCACCAAAAATCAGCTGTCCCGGTCGAACATGATTCTCAATCATTACCTGATGACAGACACCTTCCCCTTCATAATATTTAATTCCATGCTCCTTAGCAAAATCACGCATTTTCTTATGAGATTCTGCTGTCTTTACACTATCGCTGGGAATATTGTGATCTACTACCCAAACCAATTTGGATACATCAGCAATACGTGGATGTTTCAGGGCATGATATTTATCTACCGTAATATGAGAGGTTCCATCATTACTCAAGAGCAGATCCAATTCAACGGTACAAATATCATTTGCTTTTACGCTTTCTCTTCCTGATGCTCTGGCAATGATTTTCTCAGCTATTGTCATTCCCATAATTAGTCCTCCTTATCCAATGAAGCCAGAAGTCCCCCCTGGTCCAAAATCTTCTGAAGATTTTCAGGTAGGCTGGTACAGGTAAATGTTTTACCGCCACTAGTAATAATACCGGCTTCCATATCTAATTCCATCTCATCTCCCTGTTCTACTGCATCATACAAATCCTTACAGATAATTACCGGAAGACCGATGTTAATCGAATTACGATAAAAAATACGAGCAAAAGACTTTGCGATAACCGCTTTTACCCCCAAAGCCTTCAAAACTGTTGGTGCCTGCTCTCTGGAGGAACCACAACCAAAGTTTTCATCAGCTACTACAAAATCTCCTACTTTTACTTTAGAAGCAAACTCCGGATCCAAAGATTCAAATGCATGAACCTTCATCTCATCAAAAGTAGGATATAACAGATACTGGGAAGCAATAATCTGGTCAGTATCTACATCCTTATAAAAACGGAAAATCTTACCCATTTTTTCTCCTTTCTTCCACTCATTCTTTCTATGGGACTCCTGCCCCTTTATTGTCAAGACTCACTTACGTGCCTTGCGCGCCGAATTCGAGTCTGCCTCAGCAGACATATAACTTTTCGAATATATGGCTATACAAAATTTCAATCTCCATTGTAGCATAAAAGCTAAGGATACGTAAACCATAAGAAAAAAGAGCTGTGTAATATACAAGAAAAGCATGACCCAAAGGCCATGCTTTCCCCTTTGCAATATGAACTTATTTCATAAAATTCTGATAAAATCAGCCTTTCTCCAAAGCAAGTGTTCTTGTAGTAAGATCACAAACCTCAGAAGGTCCATAATACTGAATTGCACCAGGATAGGTAAATGCTGTCTCAACAGCCCACTCATCTCTGTGTGCCTCGAAGTACTTGAATGGCTTGCCATCCAATTCAACCAGTGCTTTCTTAATAACTGGTTTGTCTTCGCCATGTCTTCTCTCCATATTCATCATCTTAGTGATAGGCATACCACCTGCTACCCACTCTTCTGCAGGAGCAGACAGGTTAGAAACCTTGGAAAGATATCCTGTGTAACCATACTGAATCAGCATAAACGCATTGTATCCAAGAGAATAGCAATAATCTGCATCAAAGTTGGACGGGAATGCACATCTTCCTTCGTAGCCGAAGAAATGATGCATTGCACTGAATTTACCTGTGTAAGTACCTGCTGCTTTTCTAGCATCCAGTTTATCCTTAACCAAAGCAGAGAAAAGCTTCTCTGACTCAATCAGGGATACCTGAACATTACCATGAGGATCTCTCTCAAGGAAAAGCTGCTGCTGAATGCTCTCCGGAAGGATCTCAAATACAGCCATAGACTCTTTTGTAAGACCTTTCTCGATGAAAGCATATTTCTCTGCCCAACTTGCCAGTGCATTGAATGCATCTGCCTTGCTGCCAGCAAGAAGCTCATTGATCTCCTCAATCAGTGCAGAAAACTCAGGAACGAATTCTACAACACCTTCTGGGATAATAGCTACACCAAAGTTGCGGCCTAAAGCTGCTCTCTTCTCTACAGAATCAGCAATGTAGTCTGCAATCTGTGACAGAGACATTTTCTTTGCTGCTACTTCCTCAGAAATAAGGCAGATATTTGCCTGAGTCTCCAGTGCGCACTCCAGTGCTACGTGAGAAGCAGAACGTCCCATTACTTTTACAAAATGCCAATATTTCTTAGAAGAGTTGCAGTCTCTCTCGATGTTACCGATCAACTCACTATAAGTTTTTGTTGCTGTATCGAAACCGAAGGAAGCTTCGATATCCTCATTCTTAAGGTCACCATCAATGGTCTTCGGGCATCCGATTACCTGAACTCCTGTATTGTGTGCTGCCATATACTCAGCCAGAACTGCAGCATTAGTATTGGAATCATCACCACCGATGATTACGATTGCTGTGATGCCATGTTTTTTACAAACCTCAGCTGCTACAGCAAACTGCTCTTCTGTCTCAAGTTTTGTTCTTCCGGAACCGATGATATCGAAACCACCTGTATTTCTATACTGATCGATATAATCGTCTTCCATAATAATATAATCATCTTCAAGAAGTCCGCTTGGACCGCCTTTGAAACCATACAGAACATTGTCCTTGTCTGTAGCTTTCAATGCATCATACAGACCACAAACTACATTGTGTCCGCCTGGTGCCTGTCCGCCGGAAAGAATTACACCTACAACCTGTTTTTTAGCCTCAGATGTATTCTGACCTTTCTGGAAAGTAATCTCTTTCTTTCCATACGTGTTCGGGAAAAGTGCTTTGATCTTATCCTGATCAGCTGCACTCTGAGTCTCCTCGCCTTCCTTTACACAGATCTCTGCAATTCCATGTCTGAGCATTCCGGGAAGTTTCGGAACATACTCATATCTTGCTTTTTGAAGTGGTGAAATACTCATATCAAACTCCTTTTACTTTAATGTAATATCTTAACATCAGTTCTAAACCTCAGTTATATTTATGCTAAATCATTTTTGCCATAAAGTAAATACTATTTTTTATCTTCTATAGAAAAAATTCCGGATTTTTTCGTGTTTTACAGCTGGTTTCCAACATAGCAATATGGGATAAAAGGGCCTCATCATCAAAATATCTGGCCTTTGCCGGGCATTTTATGATACAGGCAAAACATTTAATGCAGATTCCTTCTACCTTGGCAAAATTCTTATGGTCAATAGAGGCCATGGGACAAATTTTTGCACATAGGCCACATTGAATACATTTCTCAGAATCTAGTTTGGGCTTTGCCTTTAAAAATACAACCGGTTCTCCTGCCAGATTCTTTGGTATGTAATAAGGCGCTAGCTCTTCCCTGTCTCCCAAGCTAGGAAATTCCAGCGCTGATGGGGTCTCTGCTGCACTTAATTTCTTCATTGCTGCATTGGCAAGGTCATCCATCTTACAGAAATCCTCCTGATCCGGACGAATTCCAGCAATCTTTACTGAAAATATATGACTGCAAGGAAAGGCTCCACAGGCAAATACCTGAAAATTATTTTTCTGCAATTCATTTCTAAGTTCTGCCAGGGAACTGTCAAAGTTACGATTGCCATAGCTAACAAGAGCGATTGCCGGTGTTGCATCTCCATAAAACATATTTTGTATGTAAGGAAGAATTTTGTTGGGAAGCCGCCCAGCGTAAGTGGGGCTGCCAAAAACTACCAGAGTCTCCTTCGTAAAATTCCATGTTTTTTCCCGGCTTTCTGGTAAGGTAAAATCTATATAAGCTACGGGGAGAGCCAAGCTCTTTCCTATAGCATTTGACACATATTCTGTTAGCATTTTGGTATGACCTGCAGCACTAAAATATACCGCCTGAATTTCTTTTATTTTCACGAAATTACTTCTCCTTACTTCATATTTCTCATTACCCTCCCTATCCTGTAAAGATTGCTATTGCCAGCTAAAATAGGGACAGTTATAATAAATGTACTATGTTGTTACTCTTCACAGTAACACTTTTATGGTATTTGGAAAAGGAGGAATTTCATGCAAATATTGTTCATTCTATTGCTTGTTGCCCTGCTAGCCAGCATCTGCGGTTTCAAGAAATATGTCTGGTTTATTTCTATTGGTTATGGAGCTGCTATTGCCGCCTTGGGGCTTGCCATTATCATCATTTTTCACAGGGAACTAACGCTGGGAAGTCTGCTGCAGGCCTTACTATTTATTCTATACGGATGCCGCCTTGGCGGTTACCTTGCTTATCGAGAGCTGAAAAGTGCCTCTTATGTAAAAAATATGAAAACAGAAATAAAATCTGGAGATGATATGTCCTTTGTGGCAAAAGCTGCTATATGGATTTCCGCAGCTATTTTATATCTGTGTGAAACTTCCCCACTCATTTTCCGTCTTCAAAATCACAAGGATACCGACATTTTCTCCATCATTGGTATGCTCATTATGCTTCTGGGATTGTCTCTTGAGACTCTTGCGGATTTACAAAAAAACAAGGCCAAAAAGAAAAACCCCCATCGTTTTGTAGATACCGGACTTTTCCGTCTGGTTCGCTGTCCCAACTATCTGGGAGAGATGACATTTTGGACCGGCTGCTTTATTTCCGGTATTCGCCTTTATCATGGAGCATTTCAATGGATCGTCGTCCTTATCGGCTATCTTGGAATTATCTACGTAATGTTTGGCGGTGCCAGACGTCTGGAGATTCGTCAGGACAAAAATTATGGCGAAGATCCCGAATATCAATCCTACAAAAAGAGCACACCTATTATGATTCCTTTCATTCCCCTCTACAGTGTAAAGAAACACAAATGGCTGGTGGCTTAACCTACACAAAGCGCAAAGAACAAAAAGTTTCCTATACGATGAAAAATCGGATAAAATGACAGCACACGCCATCATTTTATCCGATTCTTTTATTTTCTGGAAAAAACTGTCTCCAGTTCTTTTCTTTTTTTCTCAATATTTTTTTCTACTGCTTCTCTATGTTTTTTGATATCCGCATCAAATTCTTCTTTCAAAGTACGAAGTTTCTCATCCTCTTCTTCTCTTCTCTTTTGTTTCATCTCCTCCAGCTCATCCTTCATTTTCTGGAATTTCTTTTCTCTTTCCAGCTTATACTTTCCAAAATTACGTTCTAAAGTCCTCTTTTCTTCGTTGAAAGACCTCTCCAATTCCCTCTGCATATGCGTAAGATCCGTATGACGTTTTCTCACGTTAATAAGGGCACCAGCTTTATTATAGGGAAAGAAACTGTAGGTTAACACCTTTCCAAATATACCCATTTTTTCTTTCAGAGTACCACCATAATGACTTCCCCCACACTCCGTGGGCTTTTTCGCTTTTAGATAAGCAATCAAGTCGTCTTCATCTTTGATTTCTTCCTGAAGAATGGTATAAGCTAAACCTATGGCTCTGCTTTTATGTGCATCGCTACCACCTGTCATAGGTTTTTCATAGGCTTCCGCAATCTTGACCGCTTCCTCATTAACTTCATCCTCTTCTGCTGCATTATATCCTTCCAGAAAGTCAAACTTTCTCATAACATGACGATCCCATTTATAGATACCGGTAGAAAATGTACTTAAGAAACGCTCACCACAGGGATGGGCCGGTCCCAAAATTCCCCCATATTGATGAACGATGCGAATCAGGCGCCGCAAGGGCAAGCCTCTATGGCTCAATATTTTCAGATGAACATCTTTGGGCATAATAACAATAATATGCCCTGCATCAAAGGTGTCATATTCTATTCCCTTTAAAACCAGGAAATCTCTGGGCATTTCGTCCTTATGTTTTTCATAATATCGGTAGCCTTTATAGGAATCATGGTCTGTGACCAACATGCCATCAAAACCTTGTTCTTTTAAAAGTTGAATATATTCCCCTATGGGGACAGAAGCATCCGGTGATCCTTCCTTTGTATGACAATGCATATCTAATTTCAATGAAATCGCCTCCCTATGCGGCAAAAAAGGAGCTCCACTTTCCAGCGAATGCTCCTTATGCTTATATCTGATATATCTATAATGCAGCTTTAATAGCTGTCAGGAGCTCATCATACTCCTCAAAAGCCTGTATCTGCGGAAAATCTTTTTTTATGGATTCTGTTGTTTTAAAAAGGAATCCTGCCTTTCCAGCCTGAATCATCTCTAAGTCATTGAAGCTGTCTCCCGCTGCAATGGTCTCAAATCCACAAGATTGAAGAGATTTGACAGTAGTCAGCTTAGAATGATCACAACGCATCTTAAATCCTGTAATCTCGCCATCAGGAGCTACCTCCAGGGTATTGCAAAAAATCGTAGGCCATCCCAACTTTTTCATAAGAGGCTTTGCAAACTGCTCAAAAGTATCACTCAAGATAATTACCTGAGTCTCTTCTCTTAATGCATCAAGAAACTCTTTTGCTCCCGGCATAGGATCAATCTTTGCAATTGTCTCCTGAATTTCTTTAAGGCCCAAACCATGCTCTTTTAAGATAGCCAAACGGAAATTCATTAATTTATTATAATCAGGCTCGTCTCTGGTGGTCCTTTTCAATTCCGGTATACCACTTGCCTCTGCAAAAGCAATCCAGATTTCTGGAACCAATACGCCTTCCATGTCCAAACATACAACGTTCATAGTAACTCTCCTCTCACAGATGATGCTTTCATCCTTTTCATGATGTGCCACTTCAGTGTATCACATCACCCAAATAGGAATCAAGCCTATAAGCCAGAACATTATAAACATTCTCTTAAGAGAACTTCATTACCCACATGATAAATCTCTTTTTCCGGCTTGCTATCATAGATTAAATATTCAAAAAGCAGGCGCATGGCTAAGCGCCCCTGTTCTGTAAGTTCTCCATTAATCGTGGCAGAAACCAGTCCAGTTTTCATAAGTTCCATAATTTGGGGATATTTCTCATGACAGATAATCACCGGTTTTTTCATTTTCCCAGCATCCACATATTCATTTACCGCACGGCAAATATGAGGCACATTACCACAAGTAATATAAATCGCATCAAGATTATCATGCTCTTGCAGCATGGAGCGCACCTCATCATAGGCTACATGGGATTCCGCCTCATCTTCAATCTCAAGTCGTACCCCCTTAAGCAGTTCCGGAGCAATCTCTTCCAAGTAAGAAGAAAAGGCCAATTCGCGTTGACGGTTGGATTGACTCTTAGCAGTTGTAATAATTCCCACTCGTCCCATGCCATCCTTCATTAAATGCAGCATTCGTGCCGCTACCCGTCCACCTTTTTCCATGTCCTGCCCTACATAGCACAATTTGGGGGCTGTCGCCAGATCACTATTTACCGTAATCAAAGGAATGCCTGCCTCATGTACTTCTTCCATGGCTTCTTTCACCGCATCATCCTCTATGGCATGGAGAACAATTCCGGATATTTTCTCTTCTACCAATTTTTTCAAAAGATCGGCCTGTTCTCTGCCTGAAGAAACAGAAGTCTCATAGTATCTTATTTTGATATTAAAGCTGTTAAAATCTTTCTTTACAAGTTCCATCCCTTGCTTTATAAACGCACTGGCATTAACTCTGATCAGAACAACCGCAATCTCCATTTTTTTCTTCTGATAATTCAATGCCTTCGCCAGAGGATTTGATTCATAAGAATATTCCTCCAATAATTTTTTTATCTCTGCACGCTTTGCCTCGCTGACGCCTGGTCGATTATGAAGTACCTTATCTACTGTAGATTTATGTACCCCAGCAAGCTCGGCAATTTCTTTTAATGTAATCCCCATTGCTTCCCCTTTCGGTTTTACATTTTATACTGTATTCAGTATGAATACTTTATCTTTTTAGTATAACAATGCAAAGTCTGCCCGTCAAAAGTTTTTACTTGAAGCCAAGAGAAATCAATTCCTGCCTTCCTTCTCGCGAATGTTCTATCATATCGCAGTGATAAATTTCAGACACCAAATATTCTTTCATTTTATTCATTTCATTGTCATAAGTCACAACATAATAGTCATCATTTTTCCACTGCAAAGCCCAGGGACTGGTTTGAACACCAACTGTTTTTTCATCCTTTTTATATTGAAAATGCACTTGCCGGTCTTGCGAAATTGCCTTATATATACAATCAATCGTATAATATATTCTCTCATTATAAGTTTTTTTACCGGATGTGCTGGTAAGCTGTCTTTGCAAACTTTCTTTTTGGTAAGGGTCAGTCATTTTTGCTAATTTATTTATCAGCTCCCAAGATTTTTTCTCGCTGATAAATTTGGCAGCTAAAACTGCATCGATGAGAAGCTTCGCCTCTGGAAGTTCCAAGGGTCTCTCCCCTATGAAATATCCATGTCTGCTACCTTTTACCGTGATGATATCTACGCCAAATTCCTTTAAAACCTCTACATCCGCGTAAATGCTACGCCTGTCTGCTTTGATTCCGAACATTGCCAGTCTGTCCAGAAGATCATAGGAAGACATAGTGTGAAAGAAAGTAGAGGAAAGCCATAAATTGGCGCACTTAACTAAGCTGT
>CAVBGA010000104.1:0-20364 GCA_963594675.1 Lachnospiraceae bacterium | reverse complement strand
AATTTCTCCTTCCAGTTAATGCTAAAGTTTGATACTAACGTACTTTAAAGCGTTGCACTTTAAATCGTTAAACTTTAAAGTGATGACGTGAGTATATCATCAAAAGACAAAGGGTGTCAATGTTTTTGTAGCTTAATACTAAGGGGGTATGGTAAAATAAAAAGATAGAGTAATAAGACAGGCCGTCATTTTGTCGGCATCATATGATGTTAGAACTAATTATCTTTTTCTTCCAACATCATTATATGTATTTATGAAAAGGAGAAGTAACACATGAAACAGTTAATGCTGGGAAACAAAGCCTTCGCAAGAGGTCTTTATGAAGCAGGCTGCAGTGTGGTATCCAGTTATCCCGGAACACCCAGTACCGAGGTTACTGAAGAAGCAGCCAAATATGATGAAATTTACTGTGAGTGGGCTCCCAACGAAAAAGTTGCCTGTGAGGTAGCCTTCGGAGCATCTCTGGCAGGAAAAAGAAGTTTTTGCGGTATGAAGCATGTTGGTCTCAACGTTGCGGCAGATCCCTTATACACCGCATCCTATACCGGAGTTAACGCTGGTATGATCATCTGTGTAGCTGATGACGCTGGCATGCACTCCTCTCAGAACGAGCAGGACTCCCGTCATCACGCCATCGCTTCCAAGCTTCCTATGCTGGAGCCATCAGATTCCGGAGAAGCTTATGAATTTGCAAAGCTTGCCTTTGAAATGTCTGAGGAATTCGACACACCGGTTATTATGAAAATGTGTACCCGCGTGGCTCATTCTCAGAGTATTGTGGAACCAGGCGAGAGAGTTCTTCCTCCAGTAAAAAAATATGAGAAAGACATTGCAAAATATGTTATGATGCCTGGCAATGCCATCCGCAAACATCCCATTGTTGAGGAGCGTACCAGAAAATTAATCGAGTATGCTGAATCATGTCCTTTCAACCGCGTGGAGATGGCAGACACAAAAATCGGTATTATCACAGATTCCACCAGCTATCAGTACGCCAAAGAGGTATTTGGTGATAAGGCCAGCATCCTTAAGCTTGGTCTCATCAATCCCCTTCCTGAGAAATTAATCCTGGATTTTGCAGATAAAGTAGACAAATTGATTATTATTGAGGAATTGGATCCCATTATTGAGAACCATTGCAAGACCCTTGGTCTTGAGGTTACTGGAAAAGATACCCTGCCTATCACAGGTGAATTTTCACAGAATCTCATTGCTGAGAAGCTGGGCCTTGAAGTTCCTTCTTATAAGACTTTGGAAGAGACCCTTCCTGGAAGACCTCCTGTTATGTGTGCAGGATGTCCTCACCGTGGACTTTTCTATACACTGAAGAAGAATAAAGTTACCGTTCTTGGTGATATCGGATGTTATACACTGGGTGCTGTAGCTCCCCTTTCTTCCATCGAACTGACCCTCTGCATGGGTGCTTCCGTAAGCTCTATCCACGGATTCAACAAGGCTCTTGGAGAGGAAAGCGAAGGCAATACCGTGGCTGTTATCGGTGATTCCACCTTTATGCATTCCGGTATGACAGGCCTTGCCAATATTGCATACAACCAGAGTAATTCCACTGTCATTATCCTGGATAACTCCATTACAGGTATGACCGGACACCAGCAGAATCCTACCACAGGATACAATATTAAAGGAGATCCGGCAGGTAAGATTGATCTGGAAAGTCTCTGCCGCGCTATGGGCATCAATCGTATTGCTATTGTAGATCCTTATGATCTGGATGCCTGCGACAAGGTTTTGAAAGAAGAGCTGGCTGCTCAGGAGCCTTCTGTTATTATCAGCCGCAGACCTTGTGCTCTGCTTAAATATGTAAAACATAAAAAACCGCTTAAGGTAGATCAGGACAAGTGTGTAGGATGTAAATCCTGTATGAAAATCGGATGTCCCGCACTTGCTATCAAGAATAAAAAAGCTTCCGTTGACACTACCCTCTGTGTAGGATGTGGCGTATGTCAGCAGCTTTGTAAATTTGACGCATTAGAGTCTCAGGAGGTGGCAGAATAATGGTAAAGAATATTATGATCGTCGGTGTCGGCGGACAGGGTTCCCTTCTTGCCAGCAAGCTCTTAGGCTATCTGCTGTTACAGGAAGGCTATGATGTAAAAGTATCTGAGGTACACGGAATGAGCCAGCGTGGCGGATCCGTTGTTACCTATGTACGTTTCGGTGATAAGGTATATTCCCCCATCATTGACAAGGGCGAAGCTGATTTTATTGTTTCCTTCGAGAAATTGGAAGCTGTTCGCTATGTAGAATTTTTGAAAATCGGTGGCCG
This sequence comes from Lachnospiraceae bacterium, assembly GCA_963594675.1. Lineage (GTDB taxonomy): Bacteria > Bacillota > Clostridia > Lachnospirales > Lachnospiraceae > Ruminococcus_G. Next base: position 18,077 of record CAVBGA010000104.1, on the reverse strand, counting down.
TATCGTAACCAATACCCAGGAAGTAGATCCTATGCCTGTTATCACAGGTGCTATGGAATATCCAGAAAACCTGATTGAGAAGGTAGAAAAGTTAGGAATCGACGTGGATGCTCTGGATTGCCTCTCTCTGGCAGAGCAGGCAGGTTCTTCAAAAGCCGTAAATATCGTGCTTATGGGCCGTCTGTCCAAATATTTCGACATCCCTGTTGAGAAATGGCAGCAAGCGATCAGAGATTGCGTTCCTGCTAAGTTTACAGAGCTGAACCTGAAAGCATTTGAGCTGGGAAGAAACGGTTGATACCGTATAAAATCATATAAAAATATGCAAGGAGAATAGGCCAATGGGAAATTATTTTCAACCAGAAATCGAGACCATGCCTCGTAATGAGCTGGAAAAACTGCAAAGTGAGCGTCTTGTAGAGCAGGTAAAACATGTCTACGCAAACGTCAAATACTACGCAGACAAAATGGATGCAATCGGTGTAAAACCGGAAGACATCAAGGGAATCAAAGATCTGCACAAGCTCCCCTTTATTGAGAAGGATGAGCTCAGAGACCAGTATCCTTATGGCTTCCTGGGTGTGCCCCTTTCCGATGTTGTACGTATTCAGTCTACATCCGGAACTACCGGACGTAGAGTTGTTGCCTTTTATACTCTGGACGACATTAAAATCTGGGAAACCTGCTGTGCAAGATCTATCGTAGCTGCTGGCGGAACAAAAGATGATGTGGTTCATGTAGCCTACGGCTACGGCCTCTTTACCGGCGGTGCAGGCCTCAACGGCGGATCCCATATGGTTGGCTCCATGACCCTACCCATGTCCTCAGGCAACACAGAGCGTCAGATTACCTTTATGCAGGATCTTGGCTCCACAATCCTTTGCTGTACTCCTTCCTACGCTGCCACCATCGGCGAAGTCGTAAAGAAGAAAAATTGCAAAGACAGCCTCAAATTAAAAGCTGGTATCTTCGGTGCAGAGCCCTGGACAGAAGAAATGAGAAAAGATATCGAGGAAACTCTGGGTGTCAAAGCCTATGACATCTATGGTCTGACAGAAACCTGTGGCCCAGGTGTCTCCTTCGAGTGCGAAGCTCAGGACGGTATGCATATTCAGGAGGATTATTTTATCGCAGAGATCATCAATCCTAAAACAGGCGAAGTACTTCCCTATGGCGAAGTAGGTGAGCTGGTATTTACCTGCCTGAACAAAAAAGCCTTCCCTCTGGTAAGATATAGAACACGTGACCTTTGCAAGCTGACCATCGAGCCTTGTAAATGCGGACGTACTCACGTACGTATGTCCAAGATCCTTGGCCGCTCCGACGATATGATGGTTGTTAAGGGCGTCAATGTATGGCCATCCCAGATTGAACAGGTTATCTTCCAGCAGGGCTATCAGGCAAACTATGTTATCGTAGTAGACCGTGAGAATAACAAAGACTCCATCGAGCTGGATCTGGAAGTAACTCCGGATATGGCTAACGACGAAAGTTTCGATAAAGAAAAAGCTACTGCAAAAGTCGTGGCCGGTCTGAAATCCATGCTGGGTATCAAGGTAGATGTGAAACTCCTGAAACCCATGACCCTGGTAAGATCCGAAGGTAAGGCAAAACGTGTTGTGGATCGAAGAAATCTGTATACCATGGCCAATAAAGATGTGCAGTAAGAGCTTACAGAAAGCACTTGTATAAATCGCTCACGATTTGTAGCGTAAACAAAATCACCCCAGGTATTCATGTAAGCATGAATACCTGGGGTGATTTTTATGATTTTATGCAAATTTTACTTTTATGATAAAGCTCGCCCAATGCTAACTTTATTTTTCCATCAATTCTCGAATCTTCTCCTCAGACTCCTCCAAGTCTTCTGCAATTTGCGCAACAGTTTTTCCTTTAGCAAGTTTTTTTTCTATCTTCTGAAGAAGCAAGGCTCTTTGTCCTTCCGCAAAAGAAGCCTCTCGCTCCATCCGCATATGTTTTTCCTCATCATATTCATAAATGCTCATCTTTCTCGCCTCCATCTTATTTCTCAGTAAAAAATCTGATAAAATATCTTCCTTAATGCATTCATCAATTGCTTTATCCACAGCCAATTCGATAGGCATCTCTTTCACATATTCTCTTACTCGCCTTGTATATTCACAATAATCGCCTAAATATTTGCAAATATTTTTTAGCTTCTCATTATATCCACTGTTAATATTTAAAAGTGTTGCCTTAAGCTCTAAATCGGCTTCAACCCTTGCCCTAGTGTTTCTTTCGTATAATGATGACAAAGTCAGTTCTTCTCTCTCTGGTCGTTCTTCAACTCCATTATAAAATATGATAAATTTAGGCACCGGCAAATTTATCAAACCTCTTCCATACAAATTCATATTTCTTGTCATAGCGGAATAAACATCTGCTATATAGAAAAGAAAACGTAAGGAAAGGTTAGGACTAAATGTTGACTGATGCTCGTACAAAGATACCACAGAACCAATTACAAAAGAAACATCATTATGCATTGACATATAAATTGCATTCTTTAGAGTATTAATTTCCAACACGGCTGGATCACTATATTGTGTACCATTTATGGCATTGTATAAGTCCAAAAGCTCTTTCTTATCTTCGTAAAGCATTTCAAATATTCTTGACTTATACTGTCTGTTTACCATTGTCTGGCTCGTTTTTTCTTTCATAAAAACCTCCTTTTGAAATTTGCAGGAGATTTTCCAGCCTAAGTTGATATCACTTACCATCCAATCTCTCTGCTATTAATATGGGTACTAAAGCATCAAGATTCCTTTGGTCGTGATCTGTTTTGGAAATGTAATATTCTTAGAAATGACTGATAAGCAATGATTATTGCTATGGAAATGTAATGCTTTGCATTCATGCTATCATAAGCATATGGAGATTGTCTAGCGGAAAAATAAGAAAGACAACAAGTTCAACCTCTGAACCTGTTGCCTTTCTTATTTTTCTTTATTCCATCACTCTGCTCTTTTGAGCAATATATCATTATAAGTATTTACTGCCCTGTCCTTTAGATAATTACAATACGTAGCCATGGAAGTGCTCACGCTTTCATTTATTCCTTTATGTAAATCTACATTCGTTATAGCAATTCCTTCTTCAAATCCCGTCGTTATTAATGTATTCCCATTAGGATCCAAAATTCTAGAATGTCCACATTCAAATCCATCTGGAGTTTCATCACTTACATTATTCGAATCTACAATAAACACATTATTTTCAATAGCACGCATTTCATTTGCCATTTTGTAAAGATGTAGTGATGAATCTTCTTCATTTTTTGATAATGCTGGCCATGCAGTGGGACAAAGTATAATTTCTGCTCCTTTAATTCTCAGAATTCTTGCTACCTCAGGAAACATCTTGTCAAAGCAAATCATAATGCCAATTCTTCCAATTTCCGTATCGAACACCCGATAGTCTTCTCCCGGAAATTTATAAAGTCGCTCTGTCCCTGGCAAATGAATTTTTCGATATTTTCCTACATAACCTTTCGGTCCAACTAATACCGCTGTGTTGTATAATTTATCAGGATATTTTTCATCTCTTTCATCCATTCCCCAACAGATATACATCTTATAAATTTTTGCTAGTTCCACCATTTTCTTTACAGACGGACCATCTGGAACTACTTCAGCATTCTCATATGAATACATGGCAGCTTCTGGAGAATAGGTTGCCATACTGGGAGGAAAACCTTGAAGAGATAATTCCGGAAAAAGCAAAAGCTCTACATTTTCAGATGCTGCTTGTTTTATATAAGAAATATAGGTAGCCATATTTTTCTTTTTATCATGCGTTACTTTCATAGCTACAGTTGCTATTCTACTCATACCAATCACCCTCCTCTTATCTCTTATCCCTTGTCCTTTATGTCAACCAAATTCAATTTATCGTTCGAATACTTTCTTTCCCTCCAAGTAGGTTTTCAACACCTTTGTATGCATAACATTCTCAGGATCTGCAGTTAGTACTGGAGTATCGATAATGATTAAATCTGCATATTTTCCTACCTCGATAGAACCTATTTTATCTTCATCATGGGTAAAATATGCAGAATTCATTGTCCACATAAGCAAAGCCTGTTTCGCATTGATACGATACTGTGGACCATGAACTTTGCCGTCCAAATGAATTCTTGTCATCGCCTTACTCATACCTATAAATGGATTACAGTCAACTACAGGAAAATCAGAACTTCCTCCACAAAGAATTCCATTGTCGAAATAAAGTCCTGCAGGCTGATTCAGTTCCTCATATTCATCAAATAAAATGGCTTCTTCTCCCATTGTTCCCATAATCGTAGGCTGCAAAGTAACTGGAACTTCCATTTCTCTCATCTTTGGCAACATATCAGGTTGTGGAAAAACTGCATGAATCAAATAATTTCTATTCTGTTTGTTCTCTTTAAATTCAGCACCATCCTTATAAGCCTGCAACGCAGTATCCATGCAAGCATCACCAATTGTATGAATGCCAACCTGCCAATTATATTTAGATGCATATCGACAAACTTCAGAAACTTCCTCCTGAGTGATGGTTGTATAACCTCTGGTTTCTGGCATGTGGTGATAATTCTTTCTCATATAAGCTGTTCCTGAAGCCGGAACTCCATCCAGAGTAATCTTTATTCCATTAATTTTTACCATATCATTACCGAAACCTGTAACACATGGCATCTCATATATACGATTCAAATGGTAAGGAATATCTCCAATTGCTTTATCCAAATAAAACATCATATGATCACGATAGGTAAGTCTTCCTGCTTTTAAAGCCTGAAGGTATGCTCTCATGCAATCAAATGTCATGTTACAGTCAATAACGGTTGTCAAACCTACGCTATTCAGATATTTGCCAATTCCTTCAATAGATTCGATAAGCTCCTCTTCTGTCATAGCTGGATACACTTTTTCAATAAGATCCATAGCCGAATTCTCATAGAGAAGACCATCTGGCTCGCCATCTTCAAAACGCCCAATAATACCGCCATCTGGATCTGGTGTATCTTTGGTAATTCCAGCAATTTCAAGTGCTTTTGAATTAGCCACAATTACATGACAACAAAGACGTTTCGCAAATATAGGCTGCGTTGTAGAAATCGTATCTAAATCTCTTTTTGTGGGCTTTCTAGCACCATCACCCCAACTAAGTTCATTCCACGCAGCGCCTTTAATCCATTTATCCTCTGGTTCCTTTTCTGATCGTTCTTTTAAAAGAGCAATCATTTCTTCAAGACTATTGCAATTTTCAAGTGCAACATTTTTAAGATCCATACCCGCAAACATTGCGTGCATATGTGAATCAATAAGGCCAGGCATAAGAACTTTACCGTCAACATCTTCTACAACCGTATCAGATCCTACAAAGCTCTCATCAAACCCTTCTCCCAATCCTATAATTTTTCCATCTTTTACAGCAACATACCCGTTATCTATCACTGTAAAATCATATTTCTGAGATTTTATTTCTGAAATTGTAAGATCCATAGTATAAATATTCGCATTCTTAAACATTAGATCTGCATATGGTGTCCATTTCTTCATTGCAATCCTCCTATCAAATATCACTATCATCTTTTCAAAGCTTGCGATAAATAACTATCGCAAGCCTATTTCACTACTTTATTAAGTCAAGACTCACCTGCACGTCCTTGCGAAGCGTTTAACTCAGGAATTAGCCTCTGTATATACCGCTGAAGTAAATTCATATGCCTCAGAATCAGCTGCGATAGCATCGTAATCCACATCCGAATCTACATATTCATTTGTATAATAATCTTCTGCCTTATAAAGCTGACTTGTAGCACCACCATCATAAAGGTTCTGCATTGTCTGCTGTACTTTATCAAAATCAAACTGACCGATAGTTTTTCCATCAACTACTGCAGCCTGATCTTCTTCTGTCATCCCCAACATTGCAGCTAAGTTTCCTTTTACAGAACCGACAGCACCATCCCAAGTAATTTCAATTGTCGGATATTTTGTAAGAACGATATCTGCAACAGCCTCAGGATTGAGATATGTAAAATACATACCTTTTACAACTGCTTTTACAAAGCTTTTCGCAATTTCTGGATTTTTCTCTGCATAATCGGTATTCACCCAAAGTGAATTAGCAATCTGAGGAAGCACATCATCACCTGAAAGGTAACCCCAATCATAATCCATACCTTCACACATATAATATTCAGAAAGCCATGTACCCATAGCATTTACCTGTCCAGAATCCAATGCCTCATATTCCGCATTTCCATAGTTAACATAATTAACTAAAGAAGAATCCACACCTGCTGCATCCAAGATTGGATTATATATAACAGATCCTGTATCTGACAGGAAGCCTATGTTCTCACCTTCAAGATCTGACCAATCTTTAATGCCACTATTCTTGTTATAGGCAATTCCAAAATGATTCTGTGATACAACGTTAGTAATTGCCTTAATATTTGTCGCACCGGTATCTACCGCTGACATTCCTACCGAAGGAGAAAAGCCTCCAAAGTCTGCCTGTCCTGAAGCTAAAATTTTCGGATCTGAACCATCTGTACTTTCAATAAGATTAATTTTAATACCTTCGTCTTCAAAATATCCCATACCATCTGCTGCATAAAGCCAAGCAAGATCAAGTGACGCCTCCGCTGTCGGTGTAACAAAATTAACTGTCGTCAAACCATCTGAATCAGATGATGAACTACTTGATGCGTCACTAGATGATGAGCTTCCACAGCCTGTTATTAATGCCGTTGCCATAGTTACCGAGAGCATAACACCCACTGCTTTTCTTACCATTTTTCTCATAACAATCTCCTCCTACGTTTACATTCCCATGCCTTTTGTGAGTTTCTTTTCCAGCTGCGATACAAGGCCATAAATAATAAGACCAAGTATAATGATATATATCAAGCATCCAAAAGCTTCAGATGTCCTTGATAATCCAAGTAAGGTACTAATATTATTTCCTAAACCTCCGCTGCCTCCGCAAAGTTCTGCAGACACACCGGAAATCATTGCTAAAACACTTGCTAAACGAATACCAGTAAAAATATTTGGCATTGCATCTCGAAAAATACAATATCGATACATTTCTACTTTTGTTGCTTTCAGTGATTTCATCAATTCAATTCTTGTCGAATCTACATTCGCAAAACCAACACACGTATTCATATTGATAATAGGAAAGCACTGAATTACAATCGCTAGAATCTTTGGTCCCGGTCCTGTTCCCATTGATATCAGCAAAAGTGGCACCAAAGTTACCATAGGCACACAACAAAGAATTACAATCAATGGTGTCAGTGCTGCTGATAAAATCCTTGAATTTGATAACAGTAGAGCTAAACCGATTCCTACCACAACCGAAAGCAAAAAGCCTATGATAATACAAAAATAAGTACTTTGTAGATAAGGTAAGGATTCGGAAAATCCAGTAAAGCATGCCTTTATAATTCCCGAAGGTGAAGGCATTTGCCACTCCGGTATATTTCCTGTTACACAGTAAGCCTGCCATGCTACCAAAATTACAGCAATCAAAATTACAGCAGGAAGAATCATAAAAACTATGTTTGCAAAAGCATTTTCTTTTTTCATACTAGTGGTCATATCCAGTCACCTCCTTAAACAACACTATTAAGATCAATTTTTCCAATCAATTCTTCAACTTGGCTGCAATATTCATTGAATTTAGGACTTTCTATTAATTCCAGAGATCTAGGCTCATCAAAATTAATATTTAGTTCTGCCTTAACAGTTCCAGGATTTGCCTGCATAACATATATCCGTTGACTAAGTAAAACTGCTTCTGCTACATTATGAGTAATAAAGATAATGGTCATACCTGTCTCTTTCCATATCTTAAGCATTTCCAAATTCATTTTTTCTCTTGTATCATCATCCAATGCTCCAAAAGGTTCATCCATCATTAACATTTCCGGTTTATGAACCATACTTCGAATCACTCCGATTCTCTGTGCCATGCCTCCAGATACTTCTCCTGGATAAATATTTTCACAATCTGACAAACCAATCATCTTCAAGAGTTTATCTATGTACTCTTTATATTCCTGATCTAAAAGTCCAAAAACTTTTAAAGGCAATTCCAAGTTTTCTTTAATAGATAACCAGGGATATAGGTTGGGTAACTGAAAGACAAAACCTAACTTTTTTATTAATTCTTTGGAAATTTCCTTAGTATTGTTATACGCCACTCCATCCACTGTCACCTTGCCTTCTGTAGGTTTGATAATGTCGTCAACAATTCTTATAATGGTAGATTTTCCACATCCGGAAGGCCCTACAATAGAAACAAACTCTCCTGGATAAAATTCCATATTTACATTTTTGAGAGCAACAATATCTTTTCGTTTTGTATGAAAACTCTTCCCTACATTTTCCAACTTAATTTTCGCTTCCATAACCATCACCTACTTCCAATTGATTATCCTTTTTTCTATAATTGATACAATTTCAAAAAGTACAACTCCTACAAGCGCTGCCATTAAAATAGTTGCAAAAGCCGAAGGAGTAGCCGCAAAGGAGGCATATACTGAAATCCGATAACCTAATCCGCCCTGACCAACTGCGATATCTGCACCCATGGAAGCAATTGTCCCGAGAATGCATCCCAATTCTAATCCAGTGAATACTTGGGGAAGAGCATTTGGAAATACACATCGGAAAAATATTTGCCAACGCTTACACCCCATTCCTTTTAATACCGTAACATTCTTCTCTGGCGGATTTGCAAATCCAGAAAGTGAATTAAGAGCAATAACCGGTGTTACCTGCAATACAATAACTAGTAGTTTTAAACTAGGTGAAATTCCCATATTCAATTTAAATATAGGAACCAATGTCGACATTGGAGTAATCATCAAAATAACTAAAAGTGGTGTAACCGCTCTTGTTACTAACTTAAATTGAGAACATACAGCTGCTAGAACAAAGGCTATAGGAACGGCAATAACATAACCCTCTATAATATTTTGGATAGATGACAACATATCAGGAAGAATAATGGTCGAAAAATTTTCTAATAATGAAGTCCATATAGCAGATGGAGCAGGAATTAATTTTTCCGATATATTCATGCTTTTTACTAATATTTCCCAGACAAGTACAATCAAAATTACCGCCACCACGGGAGCAACGATATTTAAAGCTTTGGATTTTTTCATGCATGTCACCTTCTTTCCTGAGAATTGTCATTTCTCACTAGCTTATTCAATTTTTTGCTTAATTTTATATATTCCTCATTCATACGTAGACCTTCAAAACGCTCCTCATAAGGAATATTTACAGCAATCTCTTCAGCCACTGTGGCTGGTGCATTAGAAAGAACAACGACCTTGTTAGACAGCATCAAAGCTTCCGTTACATTATTTGTAATCATAATCACGGTCTTCTTTTCTTCTTTCCACATTTTAAGAAGTTCTGTTCCCAACATTTTTCTGGTAATTGCATCCAAAGCGCCAAATGGTTGATCTAGAAATAACACTCCTGGATAATTAACAACTGCTCTTCCAAAAGCACATCTTTGCCTCATTCCTCCACTCAATTCATGTGGATAACAATCTCTATAATTTTTTAATCCCACAAGATCCAATATCTGATTTATTCTTTCTTCTTGATCATATTTATTTTTCATTCCCAGAATTTTTATTGGCTGTTTTATATTTTTTTCTACCGTTAGCCATTCAAAAAGGCTGTCGCTTTGATAAGCAATCCCCACATCTGCTAAATCCGACTTAGAAAGTCCATTCACAATAGATTGCCCTTTATATAAATAAATTCCATCACTCACATTAATCAATCCAGCAAGAAGTTTCAGAAATATTGTTTTGCCACAACCCGTGGGGCCCATTATACTAACAAAATCTCCCTCTTGAATATTCAAGTTAATATTGTGAAGAATTTCCCTCTGATTACGTTCCTCTGGAAGATTCCAGTAAACACTGTGAAGCTCTATTAGATTTATAGTTTTCATAATTTCACCCCTTTGAATTTTCACTGATTTCGTCAATTTTCTTTTTTTCAGATAGCAAAAAAGGCATTAGAATTATCTTCTAACACCTTTGTTAAACCGAGAAATATGAAATAAAAAAGCGCTAGAAATTTTTTTCTAACGTCTTTGTCTAAATCTTTATTCTAGAAATGTTTGCTTTCCTTTGATGTCTGCTACTATAGCATTCCCTAATTTTCAATTATTGTAAAAAATTGACATTCAATTATTATCACTTTCTATCTCAACTTAAAATCAATCGTTTACTAAAATGTTCTTGTTTCATAAGCTTCAAATATTTTCTTGGAGACATTCCCGTATATTCCTTGAAGTTTTTTATCATATGTGCTTGATCGTAATAACCTAATTGTACTGCCAATTCCGCATACTCTATCTCTTCATCCTCTGTCAAAGTAAGATGGTCCAACAAATGCTGATAACGAACAATTCTTGCAAATTGTTTGGGTGTCATGCCATATTCCTTTTTCATTTCCCGGATTACATGGCGATCCGAATATCCAGTTTCTTCAGCAATATCTGCTATTGATGCCATGCCAGCAGAATCCACAATTTCACGTCGCACATATTCTGTTAGCGAAGGAGTATTCTCTTTGTAAAAGCTCAAATAATACTTCATAAAAATATCTAATCTCTGCCCAAAATCTCTAGCTAAAAGCATTTTCTCCACGAAATTTTTATCTTTTACCACGTCTTCCAACGGAATATATTGATTCACTACATCTGCCATTTTCAGTTCAAACCCAAAAGGAATAATCCCTGGCTTAAACCGCACACCAAACATTCGAAAATCTCCTCTCATTTCTTCATATGCTGGCTGTGATTTTGTAACTGTACCATAGATTCTTCCCCAACTTTTTCCCTGCTTATAGCAAAAAATAACATCCGCACATCCATCCGGAACAACCAGCAGCTTTTGATCCTTTTGTTGTCCGGAATGGAAGCTATAAAAATGTGAAATATTATATTTATTCAACATAAGCTTGCTGTAGTACTGCGTTGCAAGCACAAAAAAAGGTTGTTTTGGAAGAACATGCTTCTTTTCTCTTATTCTCATTATGATTGTACCCCCCTTATTTTATGTTCTTAACATAAGAGACTATCACAACCTAATTGTGAGGAATTGTAAAAATACACCTCATAGCGTTCAAAAGGCAATCCACATCTCTGGGATTGCCTTCCATTATTTCTAACCTATTTGCTTCCATAGGTATAAATTGTTTCAAACATCGCCTCTAAGTTTTCTCTCTTCGCATTATCTATACATCCATTAGTATCAAAAATATATCCCCCTCCTGGAGCACAGATGTCAATTAACTTTTTAGTTTCATCAATTACTTGTTGCTTTGTTCCATGTTCCAAGGTATAGATAGACAAATTTCCTGAAATCGCTGCTGTATTTCCAAGAATTTTCTTTGCTCTTTTCATATCTGCAGTCTCAAAATGATAAATCACTTTGCCCTTAGGAACATCTGCCAACTGTTCTAGTCTTGTATTGTAACGACCTTCCGTATAAATATATGGAGTAACACCCATATCAATCAGCGCCATCATGCATTTTTTCAGTGGCTTCCAATATATTTTTTCGTACTGCTCCGGACTCATAAATCCATCCATTCCCTTATGTAATGGGAAGAATACTCGTTTCACAGGAAGTGGTGCTACTTTAAAGTACTGCCAAGATTCAATCTGAATATCAGCCAACATATCACATGCAGCCTCCAATTCATCCGGATATTCCAACTGGTCAGTCAAGGTTGCTAAAGTACTGCGATAATAATCTCCTATAATATCAAATGGAGCTTCTCCTGCTCCTGTAAACATCGGAGGAAATCCCATATCAGCTAATTGATTCGATACCGCATTTGTTGCATCTGCCGCCTTACCATCTTCTTCACCAATCTTAGCTAAAAGAGAAAATGCCTCTTGAGCTTGTTTTGCATACAATGAAGCCAATGGCGTTGTATTTAAAACAATTGAAGGAACAAAACGAATATCACTTAATCCTTTTAAAGCCGGAAATGCTCTTGGTATATATTTTCGAAGCATAAATCCTGTAAAGTCTTTCAAAAGTTCTGGATATTCCTCTGCATCCATATATTCATTTTCAATTACCTGATGAGTCGAAAAATCCGGAACACTTGTACCTGGGCGTCCTGGCCAATCAATCATGGTTGACTGAGCCAACTCATTTGCCTTTCCACTAGTAAATCCTGTATGAGTTGTAGCATCCGGTTGAAATTCCTTATAAAATTTAACCAATGCTTCCGATGCCTCCGAATAATTATACATAGTTGCCATATAAGAAGAACCTTCCAAATTGTAAGGTAATGCTCCTAGCATAGGACACATAGGAATTCTTTCTGACTCTTTTAATGCAGTAGCATCTTCTACTAACTGAATGCGCTTAGCAAACTTTTCTGCCGCTGGTGCATCTTTCTCCGCAGCTCGAACATTCGTTGCAAACCATGATGAACTTGACGCATAACTTCTATCCTCTGCCATTTTCATTTCCACCTTTCTTGTATTTTTCGTTCCCATAAACTATACTTTTATTATATCTATATATTTTCTATTGTATATGGCTGTTTAAAACAGTGTTTTTATTTTCAAAAACATAGTTTTCGTCTTTTCAGACGAAATATTGGTGAAGATTCATGAAATTAAGCATGCATATTATTGAACAGTGGATTCTTTCATATGACCCCATATCCACTATTGTTTCCGATGATCTTACTATTGCTGGTATTCGTCTATTTTCTTATGATAAGAACCTAGATGCAGATTATCTTTATATTGGACGAACTTCTGATTTTGTAAAACGATCTCAAGTTCAAGAAGTTCTTCTTGTTCATCGCAAAGATGTCATCAGCTTACGAACCCAAGAACTGGAAGATGTCTTTGACACAATTATGGATGCTTTTGTTTTCTATCAAAAATGGGAGCAAGAAATGTTATCTGCCTTCCGAAAACCAAATCCGGAACAACGGATTATCGATGCCTGCAAAAATATATTTGGGCCCATGTTTTTCTCTGACAATAGTCTCTACATTACTGCTTTTTCCAAGCATTACCCCAAAGGTAGTATTAATAAAAATTGGGACGATTTTTGGGATTACGGTACACTCTCCGTAGACGCACTTATTCATATGCAAAATGGAACCTATATTGAAAAACTTCCAAAAAAATGGAATTGTGAAGTATTTTATGAAAAATATGCTCCAGAATATCCCTATTCCATGATGATCAGCCAAGAAAATGCTCAACAAGAGCTAACCGGTCAATTGACGTTTATTAGCAAAGAACCATTTCAGCCCTACCATCTTCAACTTGCTCAGGTCCTAAAACAGGCTCTTTGTCTTGTGTCAGGTCATGAAAATGAAATTCAACAAGGAAGTATTGTTCAAAATCTGTTTCGAGAATTTTTGTTAGGAAAACGTTTGGACTCGTCAGGATTCAACCGCTTCTATCAAATGAAGAAATGGACGCCTAAACAAATATGTATACTTATGATTCTGAGCAAAAAAGATTCTCCTTTAAAGAGCACTCTTTACCATTTACGCTCTCTTTGTACTTATTTTCCAGAAATTGTATTCTGTAATGGATTGTCAGGTAGTGAGATTATCTGCTACATTCCAATCTCGCCAATTATCGACAAAAAAAGCGGTGTTATTAAAGATTTTTCCTATCCTCATGCTTTCTTGGACATGATATCAAAATTAAATTTCCAGTATTTTTGTAGCTATCCTGTAGTTGGAATTCAAAATGTCTACGAACAATACCAACAAGCTCTTTCTTCTATGAAAAATAATACCTCTGCTTACTACACTTGTGCTCTAATGGATTTAATTAGTCTTAATCAAAGCCCTCAACTCCGTCAATTGGCTCTGCATCCGGTTCTTAAAAAGATATCGGAATATGACCAGGTACATCACACGGATTTTTATAAAATTTTGCGTATTTATCTACGTTGCGAAAGAGATCGGGTAAAGACAGCAAAAGAATTATTTGTTCACAAAAACACCCTTGTTTATAGATTACATAAAATAGAAGAACTGTTCTCCATCAATCTTGAATCTGCTTATGAACGAGAATATTTAATAGTTTCATTTCTATATGAAGAACTGACCTAAAAAATTAATTTTTTCAAACCTGCTCTCAATAGTTGTCCTTATATAATAACGGCCAAATAAATATTTATATAAAAAGGCTGAAATAATTCAATTGTTATTTCAGCCTCTCAATTACATATTTTTATTCTTTATTTCTACCATTCAAAATAACAGCACCTATGAAAACCACTGCTATAATTACTATATAGATTGGAAAAAGATTTTTAAAATTATCAATTCCCAGCAAACTCATCATCCCTGTCATAAAATATGCCATTGGCAAATATGATAAGGAATTCGCTGTTGTTATAATACCAGTTGCAGTACCAACCATATCCTCTGGAACTACTACTGTCGCCTGCACAAACCAATAGGTATACACAGTGCCCCAAGATGCACCAAAAATTGCCGCTGCAATTAAAAGAACTACTTTCGATGGAGCTAAGAACATTAATAAAATACTAAAGGCAATTAACAAATAACAGGGAATCGAAAGCCTAGACCCTAATTTCTTATATGTTACACCAAAGAAAGTGCACGCTATGAAAGAAGCGATTGTCTGCACAGATCCAAATAATCCTGTTAAAGATGATCCTCCCAAATCATTGCCTGTTACATAAAGATCAATATAAGTCATTACCGACATAGCTGCAAAACTTACTAAGAAAAATGCTAAAACAAGAGGTATCAATCGTTTTGCCCAACCTGCACTTCCTTTCACTTTTTCTTCCACTGCCACATTGCCTCCACTCTTTGGTGGGCAAGCAGGAATAAATATAATACCAAGAACCACCGCTACCAACGATACCCAATTCAGCTGTGATGCCATTTTCCAATTAGAAGCTGCTATAATTCCATACAAAAAGCTTAATATTGCACCAATTAATGCCATTGCACCATTATACCATCCCATAACAGTTCCACGTTGTTCTTCATCTTCGAAACAATCACTAATAATTCCCACCATGGATACACTCACCATTCCATAGCAAATACCACCATTGATAGCCGCTGCTATAATCATTCCTAAATTGCTATTATAAGCTAAGCCACCTACATTTGTTCCAGTAATTGCAAATAAAATCATTCCAATAATGAATATCCATTTTTTATCCATTTTATCGCAAATTTTTCCACATATAAGGCAAGCAAACATACCTACCAAACCCGGCAAAGACATTGTAAGATTTACTACCCATTCTGCATAATTTGCATATAATGATGTCATAATAACCGTATAGAACTGCACACCCATAATTGCTAAATTACTTAAAAATGTTACAAGAATGAGCATTATTACAGGAAATGTATATTTCTTTTTCATTTCACTCACCTTCCTTTGCTATTCAAAACATCTCTTTACTCATTTTGTCAATTTCTTCTGAAACAGCTTCATATACACCTTCAAAAGTTGAAAAATCTCCTCCTTGTGAAAGATTAGGAATAAATGCTTTCTTACCATATTCGGTGCAAGCACGACGTACTTCTTTAACCACTTCATCTTTTGTCCAATCTGGATGATCTAGAGTTGCCGAATTAATTCCTCCCTGGAATGTAATTTTATCTCCGTATTTCTTTATCATTCCCGGAATATCATTCGTCGTCATCACACCCTGCCAAATATCAATACCCATATCAATCATATAAGGTACAAGAGTTTCGGCATAAGAATCAGAATGGTGAACAATTACATCTACTCCATTATCCTTGTAAAATTTATAAAGCTCTTTATAGGGTTCTAAGTAAAATTCAGCAAACATATCCGCCGATATAAAAGTAGAAATTTGTGTTCCCCAGTCATCATGATGAAAAAGACAATCCGGGTGAACTTTTTCACACATCATTTCAGCCCATTTTATTTCCCACTCCATAATATATTTAATCATATCATGCATCTCATCTGGACTTTCATAGAATGCCATCATGCATTCTTCAATTTTCATTAAATAATGACATCTTTCAAATATTCCTGGCGCCATAAACGCAGTAACGAATTGGTCATTTCTATCAATTGCCTCTGCCTCTTTAATAGCTTGTTCCCAATCAGCATCTGTATAATTCATTTCTGGTGCTTTTACATAGCTTTTCCATTCGTCAATGTCCTTACATACAATACGTTCTGGAGTATGAACAGGAAAAGCACCCGGAGTACCCTCTGGCCAAGATATAGTTACCCCCCATGAATTAACTACGTTACTTTCACCATACTCTGGATAAGGATCCCTTAAATCAAATGGATGAGAATATACAATATTCATATACTCAAATTGATTTACAAATCGATCTGGCTCTCCACCTCTGATAGTTGCCAATAAATTTTCTTTTTTCGTTAACATATAACATCCTCCTTGTTTTAATTTCTTTATATTTATTGCAGAAGCCCTGCAATTAAGAACATTATTCCCGCTATAGTTGCACCTATTGCAACATAAGGAAATATAGCCCTAAATTGATCTTCATTGCTTACCCCTGTTCCAGAAGCAACCATAAAAACTGCATCTGAAAATATACAAGCTTGACTACCTAGTGCCACTCCTGACATGACTGCAGCAATAATTAACAAAGGATTTCCTCCCATCGACTGCACAATGGGAATAAATATTGGAAATGTCAGAACAATTAAAATCCAAAAAGATGCGGCAAAAAAAGCGGCTATTGCCACCATCAAAAAAGCAACTAGAGGTAAAATTTTTACATTTAAAGTTTTTGAACATACAGAAGAAATATAATCATTAAATCCCATCTTTTCCATACCACTTTGCATAACAAAGCCCAGTGTAATGGTAACTAATAGTGGAATCATTTCTTTTATTCCATCAATAAATAAATCTGTAAATTCACTTGTTTTCATTTTCCCTTTTACACAAAGCAAGAAAAATAGTGAAAACAGTGCAAACATTATTCCCAATATAATATTGTTTTCAAACCCTACGGTTCCTACAAACAAACATATCATGGGAATCAAAAAATTCCAGACTGACGACTTATCCAATAGGTTTTCTGACGGTTCTTCCATTTTTTGTTTTACATTTTTTTCTGAAAGTACTCTGCCACTTTCTTCCACTCGTTGATATGCTCTTTTCATACTTCCTATAAGTGGTATTTTCCTGCATGCCAATAATAAAGAAATCACTATACAACACAATGGATAAAACATATATGGAATAGCCTTATAATAATCCGAAGCTCCTAATCCATAATCTGCAAGTGATCCAATTGCAAAAGCTGACCAGCTAGATACCGGAATCAATACACAAACACAAGCCCCCATACAATTAATGGTATATGCCAAATGTTCTCTTGGTATTTTATGATAATCAGATAATCCTCTCATAGACACCGAAACAGTTAGAGCATTCAAATAATCATCAATAAAAATAATCCCTCCAAGTAACCAAGTAAATATCATGGTTCTTACAGGAGTAGTGCAAAATCGCGACAAACATTTTTGGAATCCATACATGGATCCACTTTTTTCTAATAGCATTATCATCCCACCAAACAGACAAGAAACCATTAGCAAAAGTTGATATGAAGAATTCGATAAAGCTTTATAAATCAATTCAACATATCCAGAAAAAAATTCAGATTTATATGCCAACACAGCCGACAGCATCGATGCTACAAACATGGATTCTGCCATTCTATGAGTGATCAAGACTAAAACAATTAATGTAAAAACAGGAATACAGGAAATCAGTCCTTTCGTCATAGCCTTATCGCCTCCTAAAATTTTACCAAATAACTATTTTTATAAAATATATAAAGATTTATTCTTTTTAAAAATATATTTTTTTATAACATCATATTTGTTTGTGCATTTTGTATGTTTTTATCCCTTTTTTTATTAGATTAATAATAATTTATCACAATTCCTTTCTATAAATCTATTTACAAAATGCATGTTTTTATATATTTTATTTATAT
>CAVBGA010000103.1:0-10719 GCA_963594675.1 Lachnospiraceae bacterium | reverse complement strand
ATGCGATGCTTATGGATACTTCTCATATGGGGATTCAGGAGGTAGTAAGCCGAGTGAAGGAAATTTGCAGGGAACGGGGGCTGATCTGATGGTGGTCAGTACGGCAAAAAGCGCAGGATTTTGTTTCGGAGTAAAAAGAGCGGTTGATAAAGTGTATCAGCAGGTGGAAGAATATAAAGGTCAGGTGTATACCTACGGCCCGATTATTCATAACGAGCAGGTTGTTGATGATTTAGCTTCGAAAGGGGTCAAGGTAATCAATAGCGAGGAGGAGCTGGAAGCAATCCAAGATGGTGCTGTGATTATTCGTTCCCATGGTTTGGCTAAGTCCATCTGTCAGAAGATACAGGACAAGAATATAACCCTAATTGATGCTACTTGTCCCTTTGTAAAAAAAATACATGGCATTGTGGAGCGGGAAAGCAGAGAGGGAAGACAGATTATCATTATAGGAAATGACCACCATCCGGAAGTGGAAGGAATCAAAGGCTGGTGTGAAAACCAGGCAGTGGTTATTGGAAAAGAAGAAGAGGCAGAAAATCTGAAGCTTCCATTAGACACAAAATTGTGTATTGTTTCTCAAACAACATTTAATTATAAGAAATTTCAAGAATTAGTTGAAATTCTGACGAAAAAAGGTTATGATAGAGTTGTTTTAAATACGATTTGTAATGCGACACAGGAACGACAGCTGGAAGCTAGGAAATTGGCCTCAGAAGTAGATGCTATGATCGTTATCGGTGGAAAGCACAGTTCTAATACGCAGAAATTGTATGAGATATGCAGTAAGGAATGTAAAAATACTTACTATATACAGACACTCGTTGATTTGGAAACTATACCTTTTCAATCTATCCGTCATGTAGGTATTACTGCAGGGGCGTCCACCCCAAACAATATAATTGAGGAGGTTCAAAAACATGTCAGAAAAAAGTTTTGAACAAATGCTGGATGAATCATTTAAAACTATCAGAAATGGAGAGGTCGTTGAAGGTACAGTCATCGATGTAAAGCCGGATGAGATCATTCTTAATATCGGCTATAAGGCAGATGGTATTCTTACACGTAACGAATATACGAACGAGTCAGGTCTTGACCTTACAACTGTTGTAAACGTTGGTGATACAATGGAAGTTAAAGTTATGAAGGTTAATGACGGAGAAGGACAGGTTCTCCTTACATATAAGAGACTCGCTGCTGAGAAAGGTAATGAGAGACTTAGAGAGGCTTATGAGAACCATGAAGTACTTAAAGCTAAAGTTGCACAGGTACTTAACGGCGGTCTTAGTGTAGTAGTGGATGAAGCTAGAGTATTCATTCCTGCAAGCCTTGTATCTGATACATATGAGAAAGATCTGTCTAAGTATGCAGATCAGGAAATTGAATTTGTTATTACTGAGTTCAACCCTAGAAGAAGACGTGTCATTGGTGACAGAAAACAGCTTCTTCTTGCTGAGAAGGCAGAGCTGCAGAAAGCTCTCTTTGAGAGAATCAATGCAGGCGATGTTGTTGATGGTGTGATCAAGAATGTAACTGATTTCGGTGCATTCATCGATCTTGGCGGAGCTGATGGACTTCTTCATATTTCAGAGATGTCCTGGGGACGAGTTGAAAATCCGAAGAAGGTATTCAAAGTTGGTGAGCCGATTACCGTTCTTATTAAAGAGATTAATGGTGATAAGATTGCTCTTTCTCTTAAATTTGAGGATCAGAATCCTTGGCTTACAGCTGACGAGAAATATGCTGCAGGCAATATCGTAACAGGCAAAATTGCTAGAATGACAGATTTTGGTGCTTTTGTTGAGCTGGAGCTTGGCGTTGACGCTCTGCTTCATGTATCTCAGATTTCCAGAGATCATGTTGACAAACCTTCTGACGTTCTTAACGTTGGACAGGAAATTACTGCTAAGGTTGTTGATTTTAATGGCGAAGACAGAAAAATCAGCCTTAGTATGAAAGCACTTGAGAGCGCAAAACAGGAAGATGAGGTTTCTGAAGAAGAGTAATCGTTTTCCTTGGAAAAAATGAATGCTGAGGGCGGCAATTACTGATTGCCGCCCTTGTTATGATGTTACTGTGACTTAATTGGTTTAATTATCTGCGCAATTTTGATGAAAAACTTAGTTCATAATAATTGTTTCCACCAGATCCTGGAAATATTGTTGTAAGGTAGAAGAATCCTTAACAATATCATCTATGCGGATCCAGCGATTTTTCTTTTCTAGATCATAAAATACTGGAAAGTTTGTATCTTTCTTAATGAAAGGGAGAAATCGATCGGTTCTTTTTTGATAACAATTATTTTGGCTCGCCTGAATTCTATGTTCTTTATCAACAAATTTTCCTATACTTTTATGTATTGCTGTATCTTCAGATGGAAGATAGTAATAATTTTTGAAATCAGGAAAAAAGTAGTAAAGTTCACCATGAAAGATAGGTAGATTTAACTGTAACTCATCAAATTTTTTGCTTAATAAGCAAGATTGTCCGTTGATTTCTTTTTCTACTATAAAGTTGTAGGAGAAGGGCTCCTTAATGCGAGCATCGATTTTTGCCTGCTCATCGTCAGACAGGCTTATTTTTATGCTGTTTGCTTTGGATAAGTGCTTCAGTCTGAGTAAGTCTGCTACATGAAACATGCCAAGAAGATCTTCCTTATTATGAAGGAGAATTTCTTTTTTATATTCTTCTGCGCCTGTTTTGATGAAATTCTGGTAGGTGGTTACTACTTCAGCACCGGACAGTTTATCTGTCCTTTGGAAACCAGTATAGACTTCCATGGATTTTTGTTTCATTCCTTTTGGAAAGATTTTCTTGAAGGGAAGAAGATTTCGATAGATATCAAAGCTGTCTTTTTCTTCCAGGAAATCCGGGCATATTCCATAAAACCTGCATTTGGCGATTAAGAAGGGAAGATCAAAGGACGATCCATTATAATGAACCAGAAGTTTGCCAGAACTTATAATATCTTTAAAAGTTAGAAGCGCTTCCTTTTCTTCAATGGGAGATTGCAAAAGAATCTGTCCTAGTACAATGCTATTTCCCTTGATGAGGACATAACCAATGATGGATATAGAACTATGTTTTCTATGGAAACCAGTGGTTTCAATATCGAAGAAAATAGTGTCTGTATTTTTGAAAAAATGGGGAAGCTTTTCAGGCAATTTAGAGTCAATTGAGTAACTTATATTTTTCATTTGTCATTTCCTTTTGTTTTTTTGTATTAAATTATATACCTTTTTTTTTCGAAAACCTAGTGATTTATTTTCGAAAGTGCGCTATCATAAGATAAGTCATAAAAATTATATAAATATTGTATTATTTTTGTGAGTTTGCTACGAAGGAGGGTAACTATGGGAATTTTAACGTTTAAAGGTGGTGTTCATCCCTACGACGGTAAAGAATTGTCCAAGGACAAGCCGATCGAAAAACTGTATCCCACAGGGGATTTGATTTTACCACTGTCCCAGCATATTGGTGCACCGGCCAAGCCTGTCGTACAAAAAGGAGATCATGTACTCCAAGGACAGATGATTGCTGAAGCCGGCGGTTTTGTATCCGCACCGATTTATGCAACAGTTTCAGGAACGGTTAAGAAGATCGAACCCCATTTGACAACAGTAGGTTCTGTTGTTAATGCCATCGTATTGGAGAATGATGGTCAGTACGAATGTGTGGAATTTGAGGGATCCGATCCGGAGACACTTTCCAAAGAAGAGATAATTAAGAAGATTTCTGCAGGTGGTGTTGTTGGTATGGGTGGAGCAGGTTTCCCTACTCATGTTAAATTATCACCGAAGGAGCCGGATAAGATTGATCATGTACTGGTAAATGGTGCAGAGTGTGAACCTTATCTGACCAGTGACTACAGAAGAATGCTTGAGGAGCCGGAGAAGGTTATCGGCGGTCTGAAAGTTATTCTTAAACTTTTCGATAATGCGAAAGGCTGCATCTGTATCGAGGATAATAAGCCGGATTGTATTAAAAAACTTTCCGAACTTGTTAAAGATGAGCCAAGAATCGAAGTAAAACCTCTGAAAACAAAGTATCCTCAGGGTGCTGAGCGTATGCTGATCAATGCGGTAACCGGAAGAGAGATTAATTCCTCCATGCTTCCAGCTGATGCTGGCTGTGTAGTAGATAATATCGATACCGTAGTGGCAGTTTATAAAGCTGTAGTTCTGGGTATTCCTCTGATGCATAGAATTGTGACTGTGACAGGCGATGCAATTGCCAATCCTAAGAATTTTTATGTACCAATTGGAACAAATTACCAGGAGCTTTTGGAGGCTGCAGGTGGATTTAAGACAGAACCGAAGAAGGTTATTTCCGGCGGTCCTATGATGGGATTTTCAATGTTTAATCTTGATGTGCCTGTAACAAAGACAACATCTTCACTTCTCGCTTTGGCAAAGGATGATGTATCTGAGAGTCCTGTTACAGCCTGTATCAATTGTGGTCGTTGTGTGTCCGGATGTCCGGAACATCTGGTTCCATCCAGATTGGCCAAAGTTGCAGAACGTCATGATAGAGAGACATTTGAGAAAATGTATGGAATGGAATGTTGCGAGTGCGGTTGCTGTTCATGGGCATGTCCGGCGAAGAGACCTCTTGCTCAGGCAATTAAGTCCATGAGAAAAGAAGTGCTTGCAGCACGCAGAAAGAAATAACAGAGGAGGAAGCAATAAAATGAACGAAATGCTTCATGTATCATCTTCACCTCACGCTCGATCAAAGGTGAAGACGGATTCCATTATGCGGTGGGTCTGTATTGCACTTCTGCCGACAACCTTGTTTGGTATTTATAATTTCGGCTTACGTGCTTTGATGCTCATCCTTGTCAGCATCGCAACTTGTGTACTGACAGAATATGCTTTTGAAAAAGTCTGTAAACTGCCTGTTACAATCAATGATTTCAGTGCGGTTGTTACTGGACTTCTTATTGCCTTGAATCTTCCGGCCGGTGTGTCATGGTGGATTCCCATCATTGGTGGTGTTTTTGCAATTCTTATTGTTAAAATGCTTTTTGGTGGACTTGGACAGAACTTTATGAACCCAGCACTGGCTGCCAGATGTTTTCTGCTGATTTCCTTTGCAGGACAGATGACAGACTTTTCAGTGCCTGAAGGTGCATTTGGTAAGATTGTAGTTGATACCGTAAGTGGTGCAACACCTCTTGCTCAGGTGAAAAATGGTGGTACAGTAGATGTATTGAGCCTTTTCATCGGTAATGTACAGGGTACTATTGGTGAGACATCAGCTATCGCTATTTTGATTGGTGCCATCATTCTTCTGGCTTTTGGAATTATCGACCTGAGAATTCCTCTTTCTTATATTGGTGCATTCCTTGTCTTCATTATTATCTTTGGCGGACATGGAATTGATCCTACCTATATTGGTGAGGAGTTATTCGGTGGTGGACTTATGCTTGGTGCATGGTTCATGGCTACAGACTATGTAACATCACCGATTACCAAGAAGGGACAGATTGTATATGGTATCATTCTTGGTATTTTAACAGGATTATTCCGTCTCTTTGGCGGTTCTGCAGAGGGTGTTTCCTATGCAATCATCTTCTCTAACCTGTTAGTTCCGCTTATCGAGAAGTTTACTATGCCTCTCGCATTCGGTATTAAAAAGGAGGGGAAAAAGTCATGAATAAAATTTTAAAAGATGCTTTTGTACTCCTTGCTATTACGCTTGTTGCGGGTCTTCTTTTAGGTATTGTATATTCTGTTACTCTGGATCCCATCAATACTCAGAATCAGAAAAAGAAAGAAGAGGCTTGCAAAGAGGTTTTTCAGGATGCTGATTCTTTCGAGTCTTATGACTTTGATTCCGATGCTATGACTTCACTCATGGCAGAAGAGGGCCTTGATAAAGTAACTGTTGATGAGATTTATACCGCGAAAGATGCAAGTGGTTCAGAACTTGGTTATGTTATCACGGTAACTGATGGGGAAGGCTACGGCGGTGATATCCAGTTCTCTATGGGTATTGCTTCTGATGGAACCATTAATGGTATTTCCATTCTTAGCATCAGTGAGACAGCTGGTCTTGGTATGAAAGCGAACACAGATGAGTTTAAGAGTCAGTTCGTTAACAAAAAAGTAGAGAAATTTACGGTAACTAAGACAGGAGCTACCTCTGATGATGAGATCGATGCGCTGAGTGGCGCTACTATCACAACGAATGCTGTGACAAATGGTGCAAACGGTGCAATTCTGGCCTTCAATAATCTGGAAGGAGGTAGTAATTAATGAAACCAAATACACCTCTTGAGCGTTTGTATAACGGTATTATTAAAGAAAATCCTACATTTGTATTGATTCTTGGTATGTGTCCGACCCTTGCGGTTACCACATCTGCCATTAACGGATTAGGTATGGGACTGACAACTGCAGTAATTCTTGCATTCTCTAATCTTTTCATTTCTATGTTAAGAAATGTGATTCCTGATGGAGTCAGAATGCCGGCTTACATCGTAGTAGTTGCTTCCTTTGTAACTATTATTCAGCTGATTTTGGAAGGATATCTTCCTTCTTTATATGATTCTCTTGGTATTTATATTCCTCTGATCGTAGTTAACTGTATTATTCTCGGTCGTGCAGAGGCATATGCTTCCAAGAATCCTATGATTCCTTCTCTTTTTGATGGTTTAGGAATGGGTCTTGGATTTACCATGGCACTGACATTAATCGGTATTTTCCGTGAAATTCTTGGTGCTGGTCAGATCTTTGGAATTCAGGTTCTTCCTTCATCATATGAACCGATCACTATCTTTGTTCTGGCACCTGGTGCATTCTTTGTACTTGCTATGTTGATTGCCTTCCAGAATAAGTTCAAGATGGGTAGTGCAAAAGTAAGAGAAGATGGAACAAGAGCATGTGATGAATCCGGATGCATGAACTGTGGAAATAAAATTTGTGCTGGAAAATCACAGGGACAGGAAAAAGAGTAAGGAGGCTATTGACTGATGAAAGAGTTAATTATTATTGCGATCAGCTGTGCCTTTGTTAATAACGTAGTCCTGAGCCAGTTCCTTGGCCTTTGTCCTTTCCTTGGTGTATCCAAGAAGACAGAGACTGCTGGTGGTATGGGTGCTGCGGTTATATTCGTAATTACAATTGCATCATTTTGTACCAGTCTGATCTATAAATTTGTTCTTGTACCGTTAGGTATTGATTATCTGAACACCATTGCATTTATCCTTGTGATTGCAGCTTTGGTTCAGTTGGTTGAGATGGTACTTAAGAAAACAATGCCGGCATTGTACCAGTCTTTGGGAGTTTATCTTCCTCTGATTACTACAAACTGTGCGGTTCTTGGTGTTGCATTAACAAATGTACAGGATGGATATGGAATCATCCAGAGTGTGGTAGCTGGTTTTGCTACAGCTTTTGGTTTTACTGTTTCCATTATTCTTTTGGCAGGTATCCGAGAGAAAATTGAATATAATGATATTCCTGAAGCTTTTCAGGGAATGCCCATCGTTCTGCTTACTGCAGGCTTGATGTCTATTGCATTCTTTGGCTTTAAGGGACTTGTTTAAGGAGGGTCGATATGCAGATTATTATTATATCAGCGGTTATTATCGGCGGTATTGGTTTGATCATCGGCCTTCTGCTTGGTATTGCCGGCAAAAAATTTGCTGTAGAGGTTGATGAGAGAGAAGTTCTCGTAAGAGAAGAACTGCCTGGCAACAACTGTGGTGGTTGTGGATTTCCAGGTTGTGATGGACTTGCAGCTGCAATTGCTAAAGGGGAAGCTCCAGTTGATGGATGCCCCGTTGGTGGTGCTCCTGTAGCAGCTAAGATTGGTGCCATTATGGGCCAGGAAGTTGTAGAGGGGGCTAGAAAAGTTGCTTATGTACGTTGCGGTGGTTGTAGCTCTAAAGCAAAAAATCAGTATGTTTACGATGGTATTAAGGATTGTGCCATGATGGCATACGTGCCTAATGGTGGTGCAAAATTCTGTAATGAAGGTTGCCTTGGTTTTGGAAGCTGTGTAAGCGCATGTAACTTTGATGCGATTCATATCGTAGATGGTGTGGCTGTTGTTGATCGTGAAGCTTGTAAAGCTTGTGGTAAATGTGTGGCAGCTTGTCCTCAGCATCTGATTGATCTTGTACCTTATGACAATAAGAGTCTGGTGCGTTGTAAATGTTCAGATCGAGGTAAAGTAGTTATGAATGCTTGTGAAGTTGGTTGTATCAGCTGTAGCAAGTGTGTGAAGAAGTGTCCGCAGCAGGCGATTACATTGGAAGGCAATGTTGTTCGTATTGACTTCGAAAAATGTGATAACTGTGGTACCTGTGTTGCAGAGTGCCCGAGACATGCTATTGAACTTCAGGCATAAATCAAGAATACAAAAACGGAATCGTTCATGAGAGCGGTTCCGTTTTTTTGTCGTATAGGAAACTCTTTGTTCTGTTCCCATGTATTCGTAGAGAGCTGGCGGTGGCAGATCATGTAGGTGCTAGGAATTCTCATGTAATCTCCTATAAAAAAACGACCATATGTTTGCATTCCTTTTCTTGCTGTGCTATTATAGTTTGGAAACGGAGACGGAATATGAAAAAAAAAGAAATTATTTTTGTGTTGCTTATTCTTGGAATAGCGCTTCTTATATGGTTAGGATCTAAGATTTTTACTAAGGATTCTAATAGAGAAAGTAGCAATAGTCAGGATATGTTAGAGATTACAGTGGATGGAGAACTATATGGCTCCTACCCTTTGAATCAGGATCAGGATATAAAAATTAATGATAGCAATGTATGTCGCATTAAGAATGGACAGGTGACAATGATAGAGGCCGACTGTCCAGATCAGCTTTGTGTTAAGATGAATGCCCTTACAGGTCCAGGAGGAAATATTGTATGCCTTCCCAATAAGGTGATATTAAAGATTGTTTCTGAGAAAGTATCCTCAGATCAACCTGACACTATTGCATCATAAGAGGTTTCATTTATGTATCATAAAATCGCACATTTAGGATTATTTACTGCTGCTGCCATACTCTTAGGATATATTGAAAGTTTGATTCCCTTTTTCGCAGGTATTCCAGGCATGAAATTAGGGCTTTCCAATCTCATGATTGTTTTTATTTTGTACCTGTATAGCTGGCGTGAAGCGGTAAGTGTTTCGGTGATTCGTGTTTTTGTTATTGGTTTTCTTTTTGGAAATTTATTTAGTATTGCTTTTAGTATGGGCGGTGCTTTATTTAGCATCATAATTATGACCATATTTTCGAAAATTAAGGGATTTAGCGTTTTGGGAGTAAGTATTGCAGGAGGTTGTGCTCACAATATTGCCCAGGTGATAGTGGCAGCCTTTGTCATGCATAGTTTTATGATTATCCCTTATTATCTTCCGGTTCTTCTGGTCTCCGGAGTGGTGACTGGATTGCTTATCGGCTTGGTGAGCAGGGAAATGATCAAAAGATTAAAACCCATATTTATTCAAAATAGGGAGCATATATAATATGATTGCATATATTAAAGGAAATGTGGAGTCTATTGGAGAAGATTATGTAGTTATTGATAATCATGGCATCGGTTACCGTGTTTTTTCTCCTTCTAGCACTTTGAATCAGCTTCAGATGAAGTCAGAAGTTAAATTATATACTTATTATCATGTGCGAGAGGATGCGATTCTTCTCTATGGCT
The DNA here is from genome assembly GCA_963594675.1 of Lachnospiraceae bacterium. Classification (GTDB taxonomy): domain Bacteria; phylum Bacillota; class Clostridia; order Lachnospirales; family Lachnospiraceae; genus Ruminococcus_G. The sequence continues at coordinate 1,052 of CAVBGA010000103.1, read as the reverse complement.
TTAAGCGGGAATCCGATCGAAAGATATTTGTTCTTCTTTTGGGGGTCAGCGGTATCGGACCTAAAGCTGCATTGGGGATTCTTTCAACCTTAAGCCCTGAGGATTTGCAATTTGCTATTTTATCTGATGATGCAAAGGCAATATGTAAGGCGCCAGGTATCGGAAAAAAGACGGCGCAAAAGCTGATATTGGAGCTAAAGGATAAATTTAATCTTGAAGAGGCCTTTGAACAAAAACTAGATATGACGGAAACTTCCGGCAGTTTAGTCAATAGCTCTTCTGTACAAGAAGCTGTGGAGGCTTTGGCTGCTTTGGGCTATTCTTCTACGGAAGCTTTGAAGGCAGTGCAGCAGGTAACAAATGGTGAGGGCCTTTCAACGGAATTGCTTTTGAAGCAAGCTCTCAAATATCTTCTTTAAAAGCTTGAATGGAAACCTTGAATGAGCGAATGCAAAGTTTCCCATTGGACTGCATTTTCTTGGATAGATGAAAGGTGACTGCATGGAAAAGAGAGTCATTTCAACAGAGGTAATGGAGGAAGACCTTCGTATGGAAGGCAGCCTTCGACCGCAGACTTTTGATGAATATATCGGTCAGACAAAAGTAAAAGAGAACTTAAGAATATTTATAGAAGCAGCGCGGCAAAGAGGTGATGCTCTGGATCATGTGTTGCTCTATGGACCACCGGGGCTGGGAAAAACCACCCTTGCAGGAATCATTGCAAATGAAATGGAGACCCATATGAAGGTAACCTCCGGTCCGGCTATAGAAAAACCAGGGGAAATAGCGGCCATTCTAAATGGTCTTCAGGATGGAGATGTACTCTTTATTGATGAGATTCACAGACTGAATCGACAAGTGGAAGAAGTTCTTTATCCGGCAATGGAAGACTTTGCTATTGACATCATGATCGGAAAGGGAGCTACCGCTAGATCGGTTCGTTTGGATCTGCCACGATTTACTTTGGTTGGTGCCACTACAAGAGCTGGGCTTTTAACAGCACCTTTGAGAGATCGTTTTGGCGTAGTGAATCACATGGACTTCTATACAGA
>CAVBGA010000102.1:0-2181 GCA_963594675.1 Lachnospiraceae bacterium | reverse complement strand
AAGCTGGGCCTTCAGTACCGCTACCAGCAAGGCAAGGTGCAGATCAACCACAATCACTTCTTAGGCTATACCAAGGATGCAGATGGCTTCCTGGTCATTGATCCGGAGCAGGCTGAGGTGGTAAAACGCATCTACCGGGAGTACCTAGAAGGCTACAGCATGGATAAGATCAAGAAGGGATTAGAGGCTGACGGTATCCGAAATGGTGCCGGGAACCTCAGATGGCACACCAGCAACATCAAGCAGATTTTGACAAATGAGAAGTATATCGGCGATGCCCTCCTGCAGAAAACCTATACCACGGATTTCCTAAATAAAACCAGAGTCAAGAACAATGGCATCATGCCCCAGTACTATGTGGAAGGGAACCATGAGGCGATTATACCGAAGGAGATATTTCTAAGGGTGCAGGATGAGCTCGTTCGCAGAAGCACCAAGAAAGTCAGCCCCAATGGCCGCAAGGTTTCTTATAGCTGTCAGCATTACTTTTCCCAGCTCATCTACTGCGGAGAATGCGGTGAGATGTTCCGAAGACTCCACTGGAATAACAGAGGCTGCAAGTCTATCGTCTGGAGATGCGTCAGCCGGGTACAGCCCACGGGCCTTGAGTGCCACGCCAGGACGGTAAGCGAAGAAGTTCTCCAACAAGTATTTGTTAAAGCCTTAAACGAGCTACTCTCCCACAAGGAAAGCTACCAGCAACAGCTCCAGGCCAACATCGCTTATGTGATCCGCCTTTGTGCCAGAGGTGAGGTCCAGGCCATCAACGAGCAGCTGATTCAGCTCCAACAAGAGCTTCTGGATAAGGTCAGCAAGCGTCAAAACTACGATGACATCGCCGATGAGATTTTCCAGCTAAGAGAAAAGAAAGCAAAGACCAACATCGACACCTCCGCCAGGGATGAGCAGATTGAACGCATCACAGAGCTCCAGGATTTCATTAAACAGCAATCCACCGAGCTTACGGAATTTGATGAAAATCTGGCCCGCCGCTGGCTAAAGAAAATCACCGTATACGAAGATAAGTACACTGTGGAATTTAAATCTGGCGTTAGTGTGGATATCGAGGGATAAGGGAATATAGGCATAAAAAAACTCCTCACCACTGGAATGTATCCGGTGATGGGGAGCTTTTGTGATATCCTCCTGGCTGCGATAGCCGGAAGGGATTGTATTTATCTTTATTACCGCCTCAATGATTCAACTGAGAATGTCTACTCTATTATTTCAAAGTCAAGCAAATAAGCTCCTGTAAGCCATCCAGGCAAATAATGCCCAACCAAGCGTACATCGTCATCAAATTCAAGGTAATAGAGATCCCATTTTACTTGGATCCATTTTCCAACTCTCTCGAGTCGATCCCAATCGTCCTCATCAATGCTCAATGTATACTTTTTTCCATTAGAATCCACTCCGTACAGCGTCCATGAATCCCTCGAGAGATCATACTCGTTTGCACCACAAGTACTGGCACGACTGTACTTAGCACTTAATTGAGTAAGCTCGATGCTAGGTGGATCAAAGGAGGCGACGAAATTTCGTGCTGACGGCATCAAGATAAACATGAAAATGAGAATTGCACAAACAAAGCAAGTCACAATTGTGATTTTCGGAACTTTTGCATAACCTCTTTCTTTTGCTGTCTCTTTCACAAAATCTGAAAATGGCGCATACAAGAAAATGATCATAAGCAAAATAATAAACAGCAGCATCAGGACCCGTAGGATAATTGCAACAATCGTGGATATTCCCAAAAATTCGCAGATGTTGTCTATTAAAAAAGGCAGAATGATAATCAAAATGAAAATAATCAGAAACTTGTACTTTCTGATGGTACGCCGTAACTTTGGTATAAGACGGCCATTCTCTAACTGCTCTTGGTCAGCAGCACTCTTTTTCCCAAAACTGGTATTCTTTTTCTCCAAACTGGTACTCTTTTCCCCCAAACCAGCACTCTTTTTCCTCAAACTGATTATAAGCAAAATAATAAGCAGCAGGATCAGGACCCATAGGATACCTTGGACAATCATGTGTGCTTGGACAATCATGTATGCTCCCAATAATTCGTGTTCTATTAAATCAAGCATAATGTCAGGCAGAATGTAAATCTTTAGGAAAAACAACAGGAGAATCAAAATGAAAATAATCCGAGACTTATACTTTCTGATGGTACGCCGTAAC
>CAVBGA010000101.1:0-14025 GCA_963594675.1 Lachnospiraceae bacterium | reverse complement strand
CGTGTACACTGGATTCTGCCAAAATCTTGGCATTATGAATGACCATCGTTTGATTTCCTTTTTCATAGCCCCCACAAAGCAAGACGATTTCCAAATCCATGGCTGCTATTTCCTCCGCAGCCTCCTTTGAAAGCATTCCATAGGATATTCCCATAATTTTGGCTCCAGCACCAAACATGGTTGCCTGACCTGCGGCAATAGAAAGATTTTTGGTCAAACCGATTACCGCCATTCTCAGTCCACCGGCCGCACTAGAAGAGGACAGCTTCAATGCCTGATCAAACTCCTCTTCACTAAGAACTCTTTTCACTGAGGAAAAGCATTTCTTTAAAGCAATACTTGCATCCACATGTACCGTAGAAGCTGCCTGGTCCGTAAGCAGAATTTTTCTTTCTTTTAAGTCCACTAGGACAACTTTTGTAAATGTACTTCCGAAATCAACTAAAATTGCATGTCTCATAGCAAGCTCCTTCGCTAAAACTTAGTGGTGGGGAATTGAAAATTTCTCTGTCTGCGTTAAAACAAGCTTAATACTGCTGTCACAGCAAAATAAACAAATGCAGGAACTGAGACAAATTTATACAGAAAATCCACCCAGTTGCCGTACTTAATCACAGATGTAGGATTGTACCACTCTGTCCTGATTTTTTTTGCTCCGATTACCCAAGCTAAAAATACGGCAATTACAGCTGCAGTAATACTGTAAAAACATTTCCAATTAAATTATCAAAGAAGGTAAAGAAGGCATCACTCCATACACAGGGAATTGCGCCAAGTAAAGCAATTAGAGTAACAGTCATAATGGATTTTTTTCGAGACCAGCCCAGTCCTCCCATGATGCAAGTAACCGGAATTTCCATAATGGAAAGGGTAGTAGATAATCCTGCAAAAAAGAGAGCAATCATAAAGAGAATGAACCAGATCATGCCACCGGAAATCTTGGAAAATACCAGAGGAAGGGACATAAAAATCAAGCCTTTTCCTACCGTAGGATCCAAGCCAAATAGAATCACAGCAGGAATCGTTACAAATCCACAAAGGACACAGATCAAAAGCTGAACCACATTGACCGTAACGAAATCTGTTGCCAGATCCGCAGAATCATCAAGATACATTCCATAGGTCAGAAGATAACCTGGTCCTAATCCTACGGCAAACAAGGCCATGCCCGCTGCCGAAGTCCATAATCCCGGATCCTTAAGCATTGAAAAATCCGGTGCCACATAATACTCGATACCTTCCGCAATGCCTGGAAGGGTAAATACTCTGACCGTAATAATCACAAGGAAAATAATCATGATGGGCAGTAATATTTTACAGACCTTTTCTACGCCCTCCTGAATTCCCCGAAGACTAATGGCTGCTGTTACCAAAATAATCGCTGCAACGCAAAAATAAATCAATCCATGATTTCCATTTACCTTATCATAAAATCCAGATACATCCGTAAGAAAGGGAGCACCTGCAAAAGTATAGAATATGTAAACCAGCACCGTTCCCATAATAATAGGGTAATAACACAAAAGTCCTAAAGGAGTTGCTGCCATAAAATAGCCAAAGGCACTTCCTTTTTTCCCTGCAAGTTTTCCAAATACATTCACGGCACTCATTTTATATTTCCGACCCAGAGCACTTTCTGCCCAGCCAGCGGGAATAACAGCGATCAAGGTAATCAATACAAAGGCCAGTACAAAAGCACCTCCACCATATTTTGCACACATGGTCGGAAAACGCCACATAGCACCTACACCTACGGCCATTCCTAATGTTGATAGAATATAACCAATTCTCGAGCCCCAACTTTCTGTCTTTTTATTATTCATGTAAGATTCACTTCCTTTTTTTGCTTTCTAGCACGGTTTCTATCTTAATGTTTCAATGAATATCCAATAAGGAATGCGGAACCTCCGCCTAATCCTACTGCATATACTACTAACATCACCCATGTAATCATTGACATATTTTTTTCCTCCTTAAGCAATACTTTTCTTTATATAATCAATAATTGTTTCTGCATTGTTTTCAACATTGATTCCCATCTTAGCCAATCTGTCTGAAACGTCCACAGGAAGATCACTTCCATCCACCGGCTCGTTCAAACGGCCCCCCATAATAATAGGCAAATGAATACCATACTCATGGAACTTGTCCAGCATATCTTTGGCAAAACTATAAGCAATTCCATTGTAAGTACTTACCAGAACGGCTTTTCCTTCCGTTTCAATTATGGTATCCGCCAACTCATCAATGGAAATCGTCGTTCCCAGATCAAACACCGTAGCCCCAGCTTCTAATAGAATGTTCTTGCAGATCTCCTTACCAAACTCATGAACATCTGTAGCACCAACTACAATATTGACATCCTTTAATGGCTTATCCTTGATGCCCTCAATTCTTTCCATGATTTCATCCTGCTGTTTACTGATGGTCTTTACAATGCTAGTGGGCCGTATAGGAATTCTTCCTCGCATAGCTTTTTTATCTGCTTTTCCTACACCAAACATCGTTTCCAGCTGTTCTACCCCTATGGCTTTTAAGGCCGCCAGAACCTGACCCGGATGCTGAATATCAATATGCATGGTATCCAAACCATTTAGCACTCTCTCGAAGAACACATTGCCATTGCTTACCAAAATATCTGTCTCAGCTTCAATTTTTTCATAATCTAGGAAGTCCCCATACATAGCCGCTTTTTCAATCATCATATCTACTTCATGATGTGCTTCTATAATTTCATCTGCCGAAGGCACCCTCATGGCCTCTGTCACAGGAATGGGGCAAATCGCATGACCACTGGGATATCTCATCTGGCCTATGGCATCAGCCATGGAGAACGAAGCCATTGCTCCATAATTTCTTGGAATGTCATATCCGAAATCGATTGTATTTCCATAGATCATTGAGCCAGGAGTGTGAAATTTATTTAACTTTTCCATAGCGCAATTAAAAATAATACGAAGCATGGGATCACTGAAAAGATTTCCAAAGCAATGACACAACCCAGCGCCTAGCAGATCCTCCACGATATATCGCTCCAATCTGGCATATCCCACCATATTGGCCATATCATGGAATTGGGCACCAAAGCCATCATCCAGATTCGAATGAACTACAGCTCCTGCCTCCCGGAATCTTCCCATCAAAGCCAAAGCCTTGATCATATCTGTCGTCCGATATTCTTCCATATCCAAGCCCGGATACTCGTAGGTATAATAATGGGATACATTTCCTATGGTAGTAACACCCGCCTGCAAACCCAGCATGGTATTTTCCAGAGAATTCAGAGAACCAATCATATGATCCCCTAAATGCGGTTGGACCGGAACAACCTGACCTAAGCGTTTCCATTCTTCCGGATCTTTAAAAATCAAACCAGAGCCAGCTTGAAACTGATTTCTGTATTTTTCTGGAACTCCCATAACCCAGTCCAGACAAACGCCAAATCGATCAATGCTGCTTCCCGCTTCCCGCAAGGCATCATATATTTTGATAAAACCTTCCTCAGTTGCCTGCCAAGAATTCCAGCCAATGTGGCTATGTTTCATCACCTTTCCCTGAGCGGCCATTCTTTTCTTGTATTCGCCCTCAGACTTAACTCCCTTTTCCTTAAAAAACAGGGTTTCTCCGATTTCCATATGAGCCGCAATGGCATCTACCTCTGACTGAATACTTTTCATATCTGGAAGTTCTCTCTCGTCAAAGCGTCTCTTCATATGAATTTTCATTACACATTCCTACTTTCTTCCTACACAGAGCACAGACAAATTTTCAATACACAAGAAAAAGGTATCTGAACAAGCTTTTCAGCAAGTCCAAATACCTCTTTGTATCTCTACCTTGTATACGAACTGTCTTCCCCCACTAATTTGGGTTCTAATCTGCACGTGTTGTATTATTACTTATGTGTTGTATTACCTTATGCAGTTAGTATAATCAGATGATTTCCCTATGTCAAGTATTTTTCAAAATATTTTGAAGCTCGTCTCTGCGGAGCGTTATATCCTACAGGTACAAAGTTTCTTATAGAATAAAAAATCCCTGCCAGGAAGTAAGCATCATAAGCTTACCTGCCTGACAGAGTAGCTATTGATTTATGAATTAAACATAGTTCGCACAAAGGCATCCGCCATACGTATATGAGTGGATGGCAGTGGATGCGCATTATCATAGGTGCTGGCATTCATAGTTGATTTGCTAACGAGTCCCATACTAGCTGTATCAAAAAGATCACAGCCATATTTTTCGGCCAGATTACGAATCGCCTGAGAATAATCCTCCAGTGTATAACCCAGGGCATTTGCTGCACTTGTTCCATAGAGTGTATAATCCTTACCCAATACTCTTCTCTCTATCGGTGTACAGAGAATGACCCTTGCCTTGGGATTCTGTTTTTTTATCATAGTAAGCACTTGATTATAGGCGCCATAAAAAGTATTGCTCTTATTACTGTCAATGCTTCCCATCTCTCTATTCTTTCCATAATCATTGCTTCCTACAGCCAGAACAATTACCTTATACCCCTTAAATCCTTCCTTTTTACTTCTGGCAAGAACACTTTTAGCAGTGACCGTAGAATAAATGGAGGATCCATCCTTGGCACGATTGGTACATTTCATGCCCAGCAGGGCTGCACTACGCTCTGCCCAAGAATAATATTGAGAGGCGTAGGTTCCGGCTGTTATACTATCGCCTTCAAAGAGAATCTTGTCGCTGTTTTTGTATTTCTTACTATAACTGACATTATATTTGCCAGTAAAACTAGTATCACAGGAGGATTGCAGGTTGCCACTCATAGCCCGAACAGTATAATAATAATTTTTATTGTAATCCTTTAATTGATAGCTAGTTGCTGTAGTTTCACCTAATTTGCTCCAGCCACTTTTTTCAGATTTCCATACATAAACCACATAAGATGTGGCATAGGCTACGGCATTCCAGGTAATTTTCTTCTTCGTCAGGCCTGTAATTTCAGGTGTCTGCAAGGTCGAAGTCAAAGTAATCTCATCACTGGCCTTTCCCTCACCACTGCCATTGTAGGCTGTTACCTTGTAGGTGACGGAATTCCCCGGTCTCACATTGCGATTGCGATACAAGACATTATTCACACCTTTTAAAGTACTTACTTTTTGCCAGCCATTTGCAGTTTTTCTGTAAATATGGTACCCCTTTGCATTTTTCACAGGAGACCAATTTAATGTGATGCTGCCTCCCACGCAGCGCGCCTGCGTGTTTTTTAATTTAGGAGCAGAAGGCACTTTCTTCTTGACTACTACTTTACAGGTGGCCTTCTTTTTTCCATCCGCTGTGGTTACTGTAATCACAGCACTACCAGCAGATTTAGCAGTAATCTTACCAGATTTAGAGACCGTGACCACTTTCTTATTAGAAGATTTCCAGCTTACCTTTTTATTCTTTGCCGTAGAAGGATTGATGGTGGCCTTTAATTTTTCGGACTCTCCCACCAATAAGGTTATTTTCTTATGATTCAATTTCACCGATGTAACAGATGTATTGCTTTCCGTTTTTCCAGAATCACTGTCTTCCGGTAACACTTGAATATCGGAAGAATCTTCTCCCTGGGAAGAATCAACATCCTCACCACTCTGACTGTCAGAGCTATCCTGATTTTCTCCATTGTTCTGATCATCCAAACTGCTCTGGCCATCTGTATTTTTCTGACCCTCTTCAGTGCCCTGGCTATCGGTGCTTTCCTGACCTTCTCCATTATCCTGGCTGTCCGTATTTTCTTGACCGTCTGTACTTTCTTGACTAGCTGAATTTTCCTGAACATCCGGTGTCTGCGTAGCTTCCGCACCATCCTCTGCAATTTTTAAAAGGTCCCCATTCGTCTCATTTTTTAAATTTTGAGATACAGCTCCACTATCTGCCCATGCAGTAATTGCTAAGCCCTGAGATAAACCGGATAAAGTAAGGGCTGCAAGCAATAGTCCAACCATTCCCTGCTTCAAATATTTTTTCATCATGTGTTTACTACCTCTATATCACAAGCCGGTTTAGTTTCCATCAATACTTGTAGAAACCTTCTCCGGTTTTTCTTCCTAATTTTCCTGCACGAACCATTTTGCGCAGAAGAACATGGGCACGATATTTGGGATCGCCAAATTCATTATAGAGAACATCCATAATAGCAAGAACTACATCCAGGCCAATAAGATCTCCCAATTCCAGTGGGCCCATGGGATGGTTTGCTCCTAATTTCATAGCTTGGTCAATTCCCTCTACATCTGCAATTCCGTCTGCATAAATTCCGATGGCTTCGTTTACCATAGGAATCAAAATCCTGTTTACTACAAATCCAGGAGCCTCTGCCACCTCTACCGGTGTCTTTTTTATCTGCTCTGTTAAGGCAAGAATCGCATCCCTTGTCTCGTCAGATGTTGTCAAGCCCTTAATAATCTCTACCAGCTTCATTGCAGGTACTGGATTGAAGAAATGCATACCAATTACCTTGTCCGGTCTTTTTGTTGCCGTTGCAATCTCTGTAATAGAAAGGGAAGAAGTGTTGGTTGCCAAAATAGCATCCGGTCCGCAAAGCTCATCAAGTTCTGCAAACAAAGCTTTCTTAGCCTCCATATCTTCAGATGCAGCTTCAATAATCAGATCCGCATCTTTTACAATAGCAATATCTGTGGAGCCTTGAATTCTTCCCATAACTTCTATTTTCTCTTCTGCAGAGATTTTCCCCTTCTGCACCATGCGTTCTAAGCGTTTGTCGACATTTGCCATTCCGCCATCCACAGAAGTTTGTCTTCTGGCACGGAAAACCACCTCAAATCCATTCATAGCAAGAACCTGAATAATTCCCGCTCCCATTGTTCCTGAACCTAACACACCGATTTTCTTCATAATAGTATATCCTCCTTATTGTGTATCTCTCTTGATTAAAATTTTACTTTTACTGTTGCTGACGATCCTGTGTAAAGCTCATGCTCATAATTCACGCCACCAACGATTTTGTAAGTATAGGTCGTTCCTTGCTCTACATCCAAATCCACATATTTGGTTTTCTTGGAAGAAACCCATATGGTTTCCGTTTCTCCACCACCACTTTTAGTAATCAAGTATCCATCCACACCTTTGACTGCATTCCATGTGATTAATGTAGAAATATTCCCTGCCCTGGCCACTAAATTCTTAGGCTGCCTAGGCAAAGCTCTGGCCTCTATTATCTGGGACCAAGAACCGTAAATTTTTCCTGTGCCTTTATCGCTATACGCCCGCACTTTATAATAGTAGGGGTTCGCCATTGTGCAATTCTTATTTATATAACTATTTTTTGAATTACTTGTCAAGGTTGCTATTTTCTCATAAGTACCATACTTGGAAGTTGCGCGATAAATCTCATATCCGTTGGTATTTTTATTTCTCTGCCACTGCAATCCTATGGAGCCATCTCCTTTACTGCTTGCTGAAAAACTTTTCACTTCGCACTCATATTGCACATAAGCATTCTGCAGGCTGCTATTTCCAGATTTAAAATTGATATTGGAAAAAGCACTCTTACTTCCTGTATAATAAAGCACCGGATGTTTGCAATGATTTCGCTTAAATGCAGCCGTAGCAACATCCTTCAGCTTAGCCGTCAAAACCAATTCTTCCATACTGTAAGTATGTCGAAAAGCACACTTTCCAATTGTGGTCACTCCTAATGCATTTAACTTTGTAACATCCTCACACCAGGCAAAAGCATAGCTGCCTATTGCAGAAATTTTCTTGCTAATTTTTATACTGCTAATAGAAATTCCTTCCCAGGCCTTTGCTCCGCTGCCATGTCTTCGAACATCCCCCGTCTCCTCATCTACGGTTTTCTTCGATAAAGAGCTATAAGAGTAATTAGGAATCTTCCCTGAGCCATAGATCTTCATCTGTCCATTTTTCACAGTATAGGTAATCCCCTGGCCCATACTTCCCTTAATAGTAAGAGATGTACAATCATCGAAAGCAAAAAAAGTATCAAAATATACCCGACTTATTGTATAGCTTTGCAAAGCCTTGCATCCGCCAAACGCATAATAGCCAAAACCGTTCAATCCTTTACAACCACTGATTTTTTTCAGGGAAGTACACCAGGCAAAGGCATAGGCACTGACATTGTCCACCTTCTGTGGGATATCTATAGAAGTCAATGCACTACAATTTGAGAAAGCACCTTCTTTGATGGATTTCAAAGTAGAAGGCAGTGATACAGTTTTAATAGAAGACATATTCGCAAAAGCATATCGGCCAATTCCCGTAATTCCTTCCTTGATAACAAGGGAAGTCACTGTTTTTTTCGCCCACGGAGCCTTCTCTCCATATTCTTCATAATCATAAATATAACCGCTGCCGCTGATGATTAGGACACCATTTAATAGCTGCCACTTCGCCTGATTTCCGCAAGTTCCTTTCTCATAGGCATCCGTCTCCTGGGCGTCTGAAGAAGAATCCTTATCTCCCTCTGTACTGTCCTCTGAAGAATCCTGAGACGCAGCACTATCTTTTGAATCTCCCTTTGCATCATCCTCTTGAGATGTAGCATCGCCTTCTGAACTTTCTCCTGCACTATCCTCTTGAGATGCACTGCTATCTCCAGAATCTTCCTGGCTGTCATCCTCCTGAGAAATATCCTGGGAAATATCGCCGTCTTCCTTATCCGCAGTATCCTCTGTGGAAATGCTCCCTGCTGAGATTTGCTCTGACTCCGAAAGTGTCTCATCTGATTCTGAGATTTGCTCATCCCTTTTTTCCTTATGAACAGAAATGTCTGCTTCCCCTGCAGCATAAACCATTCCCTGACTTTCCAGAAACAAAAGCGTTGTCATCATGACTGCACAGGATTTTTTCATCCATCCTAATTTCAAAAATTCTTTTTTCAAATAATCTCCCTCTTTTTCCACTTATTGAGCAGAATACACCCACATTGTTTTTATCTGAGCAATCAGCTCATCTATCTGCCAACCTTTCTCCGTATTTTTATTACTATTTGGATCAAGAACCTTCACACTGCCGTCATCATTATAACCGGCTAAAACAATAAAATGTCCTTCGTAAGTGAAATCTCCAGGCTTCACAGAGCAAATTACTGGATTACCTGCAGTAAGATCCGCCTCTAAAGTTGCCTGATCCGGATCCTGCTCCTGTGCATTTAAGCCAAAATGCTTAGCACCTACTGTAAAAAGTTCCCAATCGGTGCCTTCATCTTCATGGTACAAACCATTGGACAAGGACCATTGAGCAATGGTATAAGGATTCTGATCCGAGGCCCCTCTTAAGCCACAATAAATCATTGCCAAACAGGTAGGACCACAACCGTTAATAGCCATAAGTCTATCTCCATAATTGCGATAGCCCCAACGACTGTCCCACTGAAGGAAATGTGGAATCTCACCTACTTTTACATCCCCAGATATATCAATAACCGGGTTGGTTTCCGCAGCATCTCCTTCATGATCCTTATATGCCAATACATACTTCTTTGTCTCAGGATATTTCTGATAAAATTCAATCAAATCCTGCGGATAAGAATTTTCTGTAAGATAGCTTACGGTCTCATTGATCGTAGCTTCATCCGCATTGGCATCCTCGATTGTATCACCAAAAGTAGTATCTTCCTTTGTCGTATCTACTGAATCGCTATCAGCATTAGATTTTTCCTTCGTATCGCTATCCATTTCCTGATCTGTACTATTATTTTTTTTGCTATTCTTCTTGCTCTTTTTCCCCTCGTTATCTTTATCATCTTTGTTTTCTGTCTTCTCCTGAGACTGAGATGATGCAGTATTACTCCTTTGGGAAAGCTTTCTAATTCCAAATGTCAGAGCAGCAATTACAACTATCAGGATTAATAACCCTTCTATAATCAACTGAAGCTGTCTTCTCTTCTTGCTACTCAGAAAATGCCGCTTTCTCGCCATGTTTTCTCTCCTTTTATTTACCCTACCTATTATAAGAGATAAGGCCTACCCTTGCAAGCATTCCACAAAAAGGTCATATATTCTTCACAATCTCTTATTTTTCAGAATTTCACTTTGTTTTTTGTTATATTTCACTTTAAACCTTTACCGATTCTATAAATAGTTGTATAATATTAACAAGTAATTTTATAAAAGTGAGGGCGCTATATGTTAAAGAAAAAGGATAGCATGATTGCTATGATTCTTGCCGGCGGACGAGGCAGTCGACTTCATGAACTTACCAACAAGGTCGCAAAACCGGCGGTATCCTACGGTGGCAAGTACCGTATCATTGATTTCCCCTTGAGTAATTGTGCCAATAGTGGTATTGACGTAGTCGGAGTTCTTACCCAGTATGAATCCGTACTTCTGAATAGTTATGTGGCTCAGGGAAGAAGATGGGGACTTGACTCTCGCGGAAGTGGTGTATTTGTTCTTCCACCCCGTGAAAAAGCTGACACTGAACTGGATGTGTACAGAGGTACCGCAGATGCAATCTCCCAGAACATTGATTTCATCGACACTTATAACCCGGAACACCTGCTGATTCTCTCAGGAGATCACATTTATAAGATGGACTATTCAAAGATGTTAGATTTCCATCTTGCCAACAATGCAGATGCAACGATTGCTGTTATCGGTGTTCCCATGAAAGAAGCCAGCCGCTTTGGCATCATGAACACAGACGAGAACCGTAAAATCGTCGAATTTGAAGAAAAACCAGAACATCCCAAGAGTAACCTAGCTTCCATGGGTATTTACATTTTCAACTGGAAGCAGCTTAGAAAATGTTTGATGGCGGATATGAAGAATCCGGATTCCAGTCATGATTTTGGAAAAGATGTAATTCCCACCTTCCTGAATGAGGGCAAATCTTTATATGCCTATGAATTTAAGGGATATTGGAAGGATGTAGGAACCATTGATTCCCTCTGGGAAGCAAACATGGATTTGATTGAGAAAGATAGTGAATTAAGTCTTGGCGATCCCCAGTGGACAATTTATACCGAAGAGCCAAACCAGATGCCCCAGTATGTTGGCCCCAATGCAGAGATTCATCATGCTTATATCACTCAGGGTTGCAATGTGGAAGGATCTGTAAATGGCTCTGTCATGTTTACCAACTCCCGTGTGGCAGAAGGAGCTCAACTTATTGACTCTGTATTGATGCCCGGTGCCAGCTTAGAGGAAGGCGCTAGGGTAACCAGAGCAATTATTGCAAACAATGTAAAAATCGGAAAAGGTGCTGTCGTTGGCAGTGCGGACAGCGAGAATATTCTTCTCGTCTCTAAAAATGTAAAGGGGGAAGAATAAGATGGCAAAAGCATTTGGTATTATCAACACACCTGTCAATACCATCCATATCGATGGTCCGCAGGACTATCGCCCCATTGGTGCATTTTCCTTTTTAGGACGTTATCGTGTTATTGATTTTCCGCTGTCGAATATGAGCAATAGTGATATTGACCGTATCCAGGTATATATTCGTGAAAATCCGCGTTCTCTGACGGAACATATCAGAGGCGTTGGCAACTACAATATTAACTCCAAACGTGGTGAAATTAAGATTCTTTTTGCAGATTCTAATTCCCGTAATAGTATCTACAATACAGATATTGCTGCCTTTATGGAAAATATATCTCTTATTGAGGAAAGATATGAGGAATATGTTGTAATTGCTCCTAGCCATATGGTATTTACACATAATTTTGATGATCTTCTGGATCAGCATATTGAATCAGGAGCTGACATCACCCTTCTTTACCATAAGGTAAGCAATGCCAAGGAAGCATTTCTCAATGACTTAACCCTTTTTACAAATAAGCAGAAGGGTGTTACATCTATTGAGAGAAACAGAGGAACGGCAAAGGAACGGAATATATTCATGGAAACTTATGTAATGAAACGTGATCTTTTCGTTGATCTCATAAGAAAATCCATCAATATGTCCTCTGTATATACTTTAGCTCA
Source organism: Lachnospiraceae bacterium (assembly GCA_963594675.1). Classification (GTDB taxonomy): domain Bacteria; phylum Bacillota; class Clostridia; order Lachnospirales; family Lachnospiraceae; genus Ruminococcus_G. Next base: position 2,101 of record CAVBGA010000101.1, on the reverse strand, counting down.
GGTTGTCTCATTGTTTTGCAATGAATTGGACATTCGTGCAGTGGCCCACCATGGTTACTTTGCATCCATCTCCGATTTCAAGAGCTATTTTGATTCCAACCTCGCTCTTTTGGATTTTCAGACGGCAAAGGAACTCTTTCCTGAACCTTTCGAGTCTGCATGGCCCATTTATACAGCATCTACAGATGCCTCACCAACAAAGTATATTAATGGAAGTGATGTAAAACATTCTGTTGTTGCTAATGGTTGCACCATTCTCGGCACCGTAAGGGATTCTATTCTTGGAGCTAGAGTTACCGTCAGTGAAGGAGCTGTTATAGAGAATTGTATTATCTGTGCCAATGCCTTTATTGGTGAAGGTGTACATCTGAAGAATCAAATTGTAGATAAGTATGCTAAAATTATTCATGTTGACGAGATCATCAATCCGGAAGAAGATCCCGGTTATGTACGTCGAGAAGATTTGCTATAATTCTCATTGCATTAAATAGGATATAAAATTAGGGCATCACTTTCTTGTGATGCCCTTTCCATTTCTCAGCTTCTCATCTATACCGAATATAAATTGTAGCTCTCCTATTTTATCCAAAGATACCAAGGCCTAAAGTTGCAGATATTGCAAATTCTGTCAATTCTTCTGATGTAATTTTATTAAGATTTATTATATCTCCTGACAAACTTTCTACCTCTCCACCAGAAGTAAGCTGCAACTGTAAGTTAATTTCTCCCATATCTATAGAGAAGCTTGCCTCCTGATCTGAACAGGTCAAACTTCCTGTAAACAATTTCTTCTCATTATCTCCATAAAAAGTAAAGTCGCCAGAATTAAGATCATAAGTAAAAATCTGGATAAGATCCGAAGCATCAAGATTTTCTTCTGAATCGTAACTACGCACACTTAACGTCTCACAATCCGAATCTACGGCTGTAAGAATTTCAAGTCCTGTTATATCAGAAGAAATCAATTTCTCCTGTTGAAAATATAAATCATGCCATGGACAATCTTCTCCAGCTAATCCCAGACTATAATTTGTATCATCTGAAGTTATCTCTACTTTCACTAATGTATTATCCTTCAAATAGAAAACAATGGGAAGGTTATCCAGACTATCAAATTTATCCTCTAAATCATCCAAGCTGTCCACATCCATAAACTTGTCACAGAATCCTAAAACGTCATCCAAATCATAGACTTCTTGCAGGTCGCTGCAAAAATTCTTCAACCACTCTCCACTAATCTCTGTACTATATGCTTTACATGTTGTATCCTTCCCTGCAATAGTCGTTGAAGCAGATCGATCAACGGACCAATCTAATTGATTGAAGTATTCTCTCAAAATGGAGGAAATCTCTTTCTTATCTCCGGATTCTTTCATAAGACCTGCGGTACTCTTAAGGGATTTTTTAAACTTCTTAAAGGAACTTTCCTCTGCATTACTTGCTAAAGCCCCTGTCACCTTCTCATTAAAATAATAAGTAAGAACTTTATCACTGACATCCGGAAGAGTAAAAGCAAACTGCTTCTGGTCCATATATTCCTTTACAGATAAATTCTTACCTCCTAAATTCAAAGTACCGGATAATGACTGGCTACCTTCCTTACGATCCACTGCACCATCCAAGCTGGCGGAAATAACAGTATCTTCCGCTCCCTGCTGCAAGGTAAAATTGCATTCCATGGAAAGTGAATCCTGCGATGTGAAATCACTCAACGATGATATCGTATCTGTCAAATCATCTCCTTGAAAAGACTCAGTCGCAGCCAGTAAAACCTTATCCCCTGGTTTTAGAAATAAATTCTTTTCAAAAGCAAAGACACCACCTGCAATAACCGCAAGAACTACAACAATAATAACTGGAATAAAAAATTTCTTTTTCTTCTTTGTGTTGTTCGTCAAAGCCACACTACTCCTCCTTTAATCTTTCATTGTTAGACTTTCTTATCATAACATACGCAAAAAACATATCGCAATGCTTTCACATCGTTCTAATCAATATATAAGAAAAAAGCCCTGCAGAAATACTGCAAGACCCACAAATGGAATTTATATAAATCAGATATACCTTCAAAACCGCATACATTTTAACATCAACACTCTTT
>CAVBGA010000100.1:0-16991 GCA_963594675.1 Lachnospiraceae bacterium | reverse complement strand
TTTCAATACAATACAGTGGAAGAAGCCTTAGAGGCTCTTAAATTTGGAAAGGTGATCATGGTAACCGATGATCCGGATCGGGAAAATGAAGGCGACATGATCTGTGCGGCTCAGTTTGCAACCCAGGCCAATATTAATCTGATGGCTTGCCGGGCGAAGGGTTTAGTTTGCATGCCTATGAGCAGAAATTTGGCGAAAAAATTAAATTTACCTCAGATGGTTGTGGAAAATACAGACAACCATAGCACAGCATTTACCGTTTCTATCGATCACGTAGATACAAGTACAGGAATTTCTGCGGCAGAGCGTTCCATTACTGCCATGAAATCTGTTGAGGATGATGCGAAGCCGGAAGATTTCAGACGCCCAGGTCATATGTTTCCTCTGGTAGCTAGAAAAGGCGGTGTCCTGACTCGTGGCGGTCATACAGAGGCAACGGTGGATTTGATGCGTTTGGCTGGCTTGAAGGAATGTGGACTTTGCTGTGAAATCATGGCTGATGACGGAACTATGATGCGCACACCTCAACTTCAGCTTTTGGCAAAAGAGCTAGATATGGTATTTATTACCATTAAGGATTTACAGGATTATCTGCGCCTTCATGATAAGCATGTAGTGCAGGAGGCATGTGCTAAGCTGCCTACCGCCTATGGAGATTTCAAAATCTATGGCTATATCAATGATATTACCGGTGAACATCACGTGGCTTTAGTGAAAGGCGAAATCGGAGATGGCAAGGATGTGCTTTGCAGAGTGCATTCCGAATGCCTGACAGGCGATGTCTTTGGTTCGGCCCGCTGTGATTGTGGACAGCAGTTGGATGCTGCAATGAAAATAATCCAGAAGGAGGGAAGAGGAATTCTCCTCTATATGCGCCAGGAAGGACGTGGCATCGGGCTGATTAATAAATTGAAGGCCTATGAGCTTCAGGAGCAGGGAAGAGATACTGTTCAGGCCAATATTGAACTTGGTTTTGCACCAGACCTGAGAGAATATTGGGTAGGAGCACAAATACTTCGGGACCTGGGGGTAAAATCCCTTCGTCTTCTCACCAACAATCCCAGTAAGGTATACGGTCTGAATGGATTTGGCCTGGAGATTGTTGAAAGGGTTCCTATTGAAATTGAACCACAGCAGTATGATGCTTTCTATCTGAAAACCAAACAGGAAAAGATGGGACATATTTTCAATGAGATTAAGTTCAAATAATTAATGTTTCATATAAGAACTGTATAAAAACCATATAAAACTATATAGAAAGATAATTTGTAAAGAATAAGAGGAGGTAACATTATGGCAATCAATGTAATCGAAGGAAAAGTAATCGGTCAGGACATGAAAGTAGGAATTGTAGCAGCGAGATTTAACGAGTTTATCGTAAGCAAGCTTCTTTCTGGTGCGGTAGACGGATTGGTACGTCACGGTGTAAAAGAGGAGGATATTACAGCTGCATGGGTGCCGGGTGCATTTGAGATTCCGCTTATGGCTAAAAAAATGGCAAATTCAGGAAAATATGATGCAGTCATCTGTGTTGGTGCAGTTATTCGCGGTGCTACTAGCCATTATGATTATGTATGCAACGAGGTATCTAAGGGAATTGCCAGTGTAAGTCTGGAGTCTGGAATTCCGGTTCTCTTTGGCGTGGTTACTACAGAGAATATTGAGCAGGCAATTGAGCGTGCAGGTACCAAGGCTGGAAATAAAGGTTATGACTGTGCTCTTTCTGCAATTGAGATGGTAAATCTTGCAAAACAGATGTAATGCTTGGCAGATATGAGACATATTATATTTGATTATGACGGGACCATTCATAATACTTATGGTATCTATAAACCAGCTTTTATGAAGGCTTATGAATGGTTGGTTGAGCAAGGCAAGGCGCCAAAGAGAAGATTTGCAGATCATGAAATCTCCTGTTGGCTTGGCTATAATAGCAAGGTAATGTGGGACACCTTCATGCCGAATTTGGAACAACCCTACAAGGATCAGGCATCTGCCATGATTGGAAAAACTATGGTAGAACTGGTAGAAGCCGGAAAAGCGGTTTGGTATCCCGGGGCAGAAGAAGTTTTGAAAGAATTGAAGGAAGCTGGATATCATCTGATTTTCCTAAGCAATTGCAAAGAAGCTTATTTAGCTGCTCATAGAGAGTGTTTCCAGATGGATCGTTTTTTCGAGGATTTTTACTGTTGCGAAAGCTACGATTTTATTCCCAAAACGGAAATTACGAAGATTATTATGAAGGAACATCCAGCCTCCTACCTGGCGGTGGGAGATCGGTTTTCAGATTTGGATGCTGCATTGGCCAATGCGATTCCTTTTATCGGTTGCCTCTACGGCTTTGGAAGTGAGGAAGAGTTAAAAAAGGCAGAGTATCTTGCGAAAGATATTACTGAACTTCCGTCTTTGGTAAAATTATATTAAAGAAATAGTCACTTTTACTAAAATATTCCACTGATTTCAGTGGAATATTTTTTTGCCCCCAATATTGCAGAAAAATAGGCCATGTGCTACTATAAATACATAAAAAGCGTGCACGAGAACGCAAGAAGCGTGTTCGAGAACATGTATAGTTTTCTCGGGCACATCTAGGATTTACGAAGTGTTGTAGATGGGATTTAGTAAAGGAGAAAAGACTATGAGTATGACTTCAAAAGAAAGAGTAAGAGCTACTCTTGATCACAAAGAGCCGGATAAGGTAGCAGTTGATTTTGGTGGAATGAGCTGTTCTATGGTGAACGCACAGGTTCTTGCAGAGCTGAGAGATCATTATGGATTGGAGAAGAGACTTCCTAAGATCAATGATATGTCAACAATGACAGCTTTTGTTGAGCCGGATCTTGAGGATGCTATGGGCTGTGATGTACAGCGCCTTTATAATTATGGAGACACTTATGGACATATTAATACGGATTGGAAAGAGTGGGAGTATCGTGGAACACCGATTTTAATTCCTTCTAATTGTACAGTAAATGATGATGGCAATGGCGGATTCTATGTATATCCAGAAGGAGATGATTCCCTTCCACCCAGTGGACATATGCCAGCCAATGGATTTTATTTCGATAACCTGACACGTACACCTGAGTTTGATGAGGATGAGGCAAATGTAGAAGACAACTTGGAAGACTATATGCCGGTTTCTGATGCCCAGATTGCATATCACAAAAAAGTTCTGGCTGAGGTAAAGGGTGGAAACCGTGCGATTCAGGTAGATCCCTGCTATGCAGGACTAGGTGATGCCAACAATATTCCAGGCCCTAACCTGAAAGACCCTAAGGGTATTCGAGATATTTCTGAGTGGTATATGGCGCCTCTTCTCTATCCCGATTACGTACATGAAGTATTTGATAAAGGAACAGACAGAGCCATTGAGAACTTCAAGCGATATTGGAATGAATTCGGTTCTGACATTGATATTCTTTTCCTTTGCGGAACAGATTTCGGAACCCAGCGTGGACCTTTCATGGATCCGGGCGTATTTAAAGAATTCTATCTGCCATATTACAAAAAAATGTGTGATTGGGTACATGAAAACACCACATGGAAGACTTTGAAGCATTCTTGTGGAGGTATTTTCCCTATTCTTCCTCTTCTCATTGAGGCGGGTATTGACGCCATTAACCCGGTACAGTGTTCTGCAGAAGGCATGGATCCTCAAAAGCTGAAAGATACTTACGGAAAAGATATCACCTTCTGGGGTGGTGTTGTTGATACACAGAAAGTTCTTCCTTTCGGAACACCGGAAGAGGTTCGTGAGCAGGTCCTCCAGAGACTTGAGATTTTCGGAAAAGGTGGCGGATATGTAGCAAATACAATCCACAACATCCAGGCAAATACTCCGATTCCCAACATTGTTGCCATGGTTGATGCCATCAAAGAGTTTAACGGAGACAAATAATAAGCTATCCCTCAACTACATATATATTATCTACCTAGAGGCTGTGGTACTGATACTTTTCGGTACCGCAGCTTTATGCGCTTGCACACCCTTATTTCCATGTTATACTATAACTATTCATTTGAAGTAGGAGAGGATAGTATGCAATCAATATTATTTTTTGGAGATTCTCTAACCTGGGGATTTGATGCCAAAACGGGGAAAAGATTTCCTGATGATATACGTTTTACCGGGATTATAAGAGAGCACTTTAGTGAGATACAAATTATAGAAGAAGGTTTAAAAGGCCGAACCAATAGCTTTGATGATAGCATAGAGGAATGGAGAAATGGATATAAGGCTTTGCCTATGTTGCTGAATAGTCATGATCCCCTGGATCTTGTGGTAATTATGTTGGGGACAAATGATTGTAAAAGAAAGTTTAACTGTTCATCAGGGGAAATCGCGGCAGCTTTGGCAAAGAATATTCGAATAATTCGCACCCCCTCCTTCTGGGATGGAGAAAAGGTTCCAGACATTCTGATTGTCTGTCCGCCGGAGATTAGCCCTGATTATAAGGGAACAAAAATGGAAGAACAATTTAACAAATGGTCTCGGAAGGTTTCACATAAATTGCCCAAGGAATACCAGCGTATTGCCAAGGAGTATGGCTGTGCATATCTGGATGCAAATGAAGTTACAGCAGTTAGCAGTACAGATGGAGTGCATTTGGATGAGAAAGGTCATAAGGAATTAGCAGATGCCTTAGAAGCAAAAATTCGATGGATTCTTAACATTCAATAAGATTTTAAACAGGAAGCAGGGATAGATATGGCAAGTTCGGCGCCGGGAGCTTTGCAGGGCTCCGACTTTTATTTCTTTACGCCATCAGCTATGGCGAAAAAACAATTATTTTATTTTACTTCCGTGGGGCATTTTTATTGTGACTTTGGATATAGGGTGAAAAGGGAAGATTATGGAAATTTTCTGCTTATGGTCATCCAAAATGGTCGAATGGAAATTACAACAGGAGGGAAGAAGTATACGGCCAAAGAGGGAGACGTAGTATTTATAGACTGTCATAGCCCTCATGAGTATAAGGCAGTAGGAGCTGTGGAATTTGTTTGGGTTCATTTCGATGGAGTCAATACCCGTCAGCTTTTTGAAGATGTGACAAGGAATATATATGGACATCCGGTTTTTCATATGGACAATAGAAAACGGTTAGAAAAGATGATCGGTGATGTCATTTACAATATGAGGTATGAGCGCTTTACCACAGAATATGAAGATTCCTTGCAGATTTATAAAATTTTGATTGAGTTGACCTCAGGCGTTAGTGGCAAATGGAAGAATATTGAAAGTCAGAAGGATCAGATTGTTGCGACAGCGGTTCGCTATATTAATGAAAACATTGATAAGGATCTGACTGTGGGGATGATTGCAAGGCACGTAGGCCTTAGTGAATCCCATTTAAATAGAAAGTTTCGACAGATTATGAACAGTTCACCAAAAGAGTATTTGATTCGTCGAAGAATGACCCTGGCGAAACATTTGCTAAAAACTACAGAACTTCCGGTGAAGGAAATAGCAGTGAAAGCAGGATTTAATAGTGAATCTCATTTTTCCAACAGTTTTACTGCCCAGAATGGGCTCTCACCAAGACAATTTAGAGAATTTCCGATTTAAAAAGAAAACGAAACAATTAAGTAAAGGCAGCTTCTTAGGAGGCTGCCTTTTATAGAAAAACATTTCTAAGACATGATTGAAAATCGCAAGTTTTTGCTCTGTAATTTTATGTAAAGAGAAAAAAACAGATGGTACTATGTATGCATAAAGAAACGAAACGCAAAATTAATGGGAATACGGATTGTGAATGAAAGTGAGGTAAAACAATGTTTAGTGCAAAAGAAAGAGAAAGACTTCGCAGCCTGGCAAGTGAGCAGCTGGAAGTAGCAAACAGCGAGAAAAACGTGGAAAGAACAAAAATGTGGTACAAGCACAATGCTTGTGAGGGCGAGCGTCCTATGATCCACTTGGAAATTGATAACTTCACACAGGAAATTATTATTCCGGAGATGCAGTGTGAGGATCCTCTTGCAAGAAGAATTGAAGAGAGATTGATGCACAATTTCTACAACATGAAAGTTCTTGACGATGATAAGGTTGTTGCTCCTTACTTCGGTGTATGGTGGGATCTGGAACTGAAACCATGGGGCTTCGATGTATTGAAAGAGGTAGCTTCTGATGGTGGTCTTGGTCAGCACTTTACAGAGCAGGTAGAAGAACTTGGTGAGGAAATCGACAAATTCAAACCTTCTGAGTTCAAACTGTTAGTAGATCAGACAAATGAGTATGCAAAAGCTGCTGAGGATGTATTTGGTGATATCCTTCCTGTAAAGAGAGTTGGAAAATCTCATACATGTTGGCTGACACAGGATCTGGTACATATCATGGGTATGCAGAATATGTGCTATGCACTTTATGATTATCCCGATGAGTTCGTTCAGGTATTGAACATGCTGGCAGATGATTATCTGAAATTCTTCGAGGAGTGGAGAGACAGCGGACTTCTCTATCCGACAGCAGGATATGAAGAGTGTAACCAGGGATCTATCTGTCTGACAGATGAGCTGCCTAGCGAGGGACCGGTTGACCTGAATCAGGTATGGCTGCATATGGATTCTCAGGAGACCATCAATGTATCTCAGGAAATGTTTGAGGAAATGGTATGGGATTCCTACAAGAAAGTTGCAGATCGTTTTGGTCTGGTATCCTTCGGATGCTGCGATCCTCTGGAGAGACTTTGGCCCTGCCTTAGCCAGCTGAAAAACCTGAGAAAAGCTTCTATTTCTCCTTGGACTAACGAGGAATATATGGGTGAAGTTCTTGCAGGTAAGAAGATTATTTACCAGAGAAAACCAAGCCCCAACTATATTGGTGTATCTGAGATCCTGGACGAGGATGCTTGGAGACAGCATATCGATACTACACTTAAATATGCAAAAGACTGCAAGGTTGAGCTGACTATCCGTGACGTATACACCATTCATAATGATGTTAATAAAGCAAAACGTGCAGTAGAAATTATGAAAGAGTCTATCGCAGACAACTGGAATGCATAATTAGTTATTTTGCAAATTGCTACAAATCATTTTTCTATTACATAAAGAAGAGAACCTGCCATCGGTAGGTTCTCTTTCTGTGTCTATTTATTTTTCTTTCGGGAGATAAATACCTGATCCAAGGCTTCGTCATCAATATCCTGCCCAATAACTAAAAAGATTCCTCTTTTTACCTTTGCAGGTTTGATATAAGAGCCGTCTAAGGAGCGGTTAAATTCATACCAGTTTTTAGATGTGTCCTGAATCAGACCCTTGCAGCGGTAAACTTTTCCAATCTTAGGATCTGTCATAAGACGATCCAAACGTTCTTTCAAATCTTCTGCATTCTCACAGCGGCCGGCCACAATACGAGAAGTAAAGACACTGCCGTGTTGCATGAAATCCCTCTCATGCTCCAACAATTGATAGCCAGCTGAAAGAAAGGAGTGGTAATCCTCATCTGTTAAATCTTTCCAATCTTTACGACATACGTCAGTACCAAATCGACGGTCTGTATGATGTTCTTCCATAAGCTGGTTAATTTTAGCAATAGTATGATCCAGAGTTTCTGAAGAATACAGTTGAGTTTTGCTTAATACCAATTTTCCGGTGGAAAGAAGTTGGGAAAACATAAGATATCGCGCCTCATCTGTGAGAGAATCTTCAAAATGAGCATCGGCAATAGTAATAATAGAGCCAATTTCACAAAATTCATTTACCGGTGGCATTAGAAGCGTGTTGAAAAATTCATCTACATCATAGATGCCGGAAGGCTCAACAATAATGCGGTCATAGCCTTTTTTTGCGGCATCTACCAACTGACCTTGAAAGGCCACTTTTCCAGTACAACACATACAACCGCCAGTAACCTCGGCAATATCAACTTCGGTTTCTTTTAGCATCATAGAGTCAATGCTGACCCCGCCGAATTCATTTTCAATAATGGTAACTTTTTGTCCCATTCTCTTTAAAAAATCCACATAATTAAGAATAAATGTTGTTTTACCGCTTCCTAAAAAGCCGGTAATAAGATCCACCTTTGTCATGGAAATCCTCCTATTTCAAGAAACGCATCAATGAGGATGTTAGGATTGCATAATCTTATTTTAAGGGGGAAAATTATTTCTGTAAAGTGGATTGGGGGATATTTCTTTGCCAATAAGTAATATATTAGGTTCCCCTGAGGCTATAGCAAAAGCCCGCTATGTTTCTTGCGTTTTGCAGGAGTTCTGGGTTAGCTTTTGTTGACACACGGATAAGGCTGACGTTATAATTAGAAAGGTATTTATAGGGAAATTTGTCTGAAACGGCATAGAGTTGTTTCGGAGGTGTATATATGAAAAAAGCTAATATTTTTTTGTTGTTATCAGTTACGGGAATTCTGTTTTTAAATGGGTGTAGTGGTCTGTTTCCTTTGCGATCGGATTCTGATGCATCTACCTATCAAACGACAGATGATCCCAGAGAAGCAGTGGACGACGGCGTGGGAAATATCGTAACCCAGGCGCCGACAAAAAATGTTATGGTCTGTATTTCATCTGTCAATGTAAGATCAGAAGCTGGTATGAGCGGCAGCGTAATTGGAGAGGTGAAAAGTGGCAGTGAAGTAACTGTTTTAGGTATAGAAAATGACTGGTATGAGATAGAATATAATGATACGACAGGCTATGTCTATAAAGATTATTTGGAGACAAAGGATGGAAGCACTGTAACCTTTGATGAAGATGAGGACAGTGATTCTACAGATAGTGACAGTGCGGATGATAGCAATGATGAGGATTCTGATAATCCCTATAGCAGTAGCTATGATGGGGTTTATGGAGAATAGAAAGGTGGACAATTATGGTAAGAAAACCGATTATTAGAAAAGTGGATGGACTTAGAGGTGGCAAGGGAAGTGTTGAATTCTATGACATCGTGACGGAAGAGGAATTTGCAGGAAGAGCGAAGATGTATTCTATGATTCGTATTTTGCCTAGCAGCAGTATTGGCCGTCATCAGCATGTAGGCAACACAGAGCCCTATTATATTCTCAGCGGTCATGGTATTTTTGAGGACAATGATGGAAGCAGAACTGAGGTAGGACCTGGGGATGTCTGTCTTATCAACTTCAATGAATCTCATTCTATTGAGAATGCATCAGACACAGAAAATCTGGATCTTATGGCTTTGATATATAATGAATAATCAAAAAGAAATTATGTCTTATAAAGTATGATATATGGAAACCACAGAAGACGAATAGGATTATCCTATCCTGTATTCTGTGGTTTTTCTTATGTTTTTACATAAATTTTACATAGAACACCCTTTGTATTTTACATCCTCCCCTTATGATGAAATAGTAATTGTGAAATTTATTTCAATATAAGGTAAAGGACAGGTGAAATTCACCTGGAAATGGGAGGAGCGAAAATGGATATCTTTTCGGTATTAACCCTGATCGGCGGCCTGGCAATGTTTTTATTTGGAATGACTGTCATGAGCGACAATCTTGCCAAGGCATCAGGGGGAAAGCTTTCACAGATTCTTGAAAATCTCACATCAAATCGAATTAAAGCGGTGCTTCTGGGCGCAGGAGTTACAGCGGTAATTCAGTCTTCATCAGCTACCACGGTTATGGTGGTTGGTTTTGTTAATTCGGGTATTATGAAGCTAAGCCAAGCGATTGGTATTATCATGGGTGCTAATATTGGTACGACAATAACCGCATGGCTTTTAAGCCTTACAGGTATTCAAGGGGATAGCCTTTTTATTAAGCTGTTGAAACCCTCATCGTTTTCACCCATATTGGCGGCAATCGGTATCGTTATTCTTATGTTCTCCAAGAATGAGAAAAAACGTGATATTGGCAATATTCTTCTGGGATTTGCTGTATTGATGTTTGGTATGGAAACCATGAGCAGTGCTGTGGAGCCTCTGGCAGACGTTCCGGAATTTACAAATATTCTGACCATGTTTTCCAATCCCCTACTGGGAGTTTTGGCAGGTGCAGCTTTGACAGCGGTGATTCAAAGCTCATCCGCTTCTGTAGGTATTTTGCAGGCCTTATGTGTAACAGGCGCTATTTCCTATGCCACTGCTGTTCCGGTTATTTTGGGACAAAATATTGGTACCTGTGTAACGGCTATTATTTCGGCTATTGGAGCCCATAAAAATGCAAAGAGAACGGCATTAGTGCATCTCTACTTTAACATCGTAGGAACGATTGTATTTATGATCCTTTTCTATGGCTTGAATCATTTCCTGAGCTTTGCATTCCTGGGAGAACAGGCAAGTGCAGCAGGCATTGCCGTTGTGCATAGTGGCTTTAATATATTTGCAACCTTGCTTTTGCTTCCCTTTGCTAATCAGCTGGAGAAATTGGCATGTATGACTTTGAAGGATACACCGGAAGATTTGGCAGAAGCAGCTAAGGTTTCTGATCTGGAGCTGCTGGACAAACGTTTCCTGGAGACTCCGGGTTATGCTATTGCTCAGTGCCGCAAGATTGCCATTCATATGGCTTCTATGGTTCAGGAAGCTCATATAACAGCTGCTTCACTTTTGACAGAGAAATATGATACAGAAAAGGTAGAGGCGGTACGAAAGTTAGAAGAGCATGTGGATGTTTATGAGGATAAGCTGGGCACTTATTTGGTGGAAATATCCAAAAATGATCTTACTTTAGAGCAGAGCCAGGTTCTTACCATGCTTCTGCGAACTATTGGCGATTTTGAGCGAATTTGCGACCATGCAGTTAATCTCATGGAATCAGCTATTGAAATGAACGAAAAGAAAATCAGCTTCTCTGGAACCGCTCAGGAGGAATTGAAAATCTTCACTAGCGCAGTGAAGGAGATTATCGATTTAGCGGTAGAATCCTTTGATGAAGAAGATGTGCAAAAGGCAAGAAAGATTGAGCCATTGGAAGAAGTGGTAGACATTATCAAAGATGAGATGAATCAAAGACATATCGATCGTCTGAAAGCAGGAAGCTGTACCATTGAACTGGGCTTTATTCTCTCGGATGTAACTACAGATTTGGAGCGTGTAGCTGATCACTGTTCCAATATTGGAATCTGTGTTATCCAGGAACATCAGAAATCCAAAGATGTGCATAGATATGTAGCAATGTTAAAAGAAACAGATTCTGAAGGCTATCGAAATGCAGTATATCAGTATGCTGAAAAATACATGCTGCCATCTGCAAACGCATAATAAGAAAAACAATTTAGTTTGTAATGTAAAGAGACACCAGCAAAAGAAAGATGGGGCCATGGACTTTTGCTAGGTGTCTTATTTGTATTACTGTATGATTTATTTTGAAATATAGATTTACACGTTGCATTGAAAATATTGGATATATAGACGTTCAGCAAAGCCGGGAGGCGGCAATTTTCTGTGGAATCGACGAGGCTTTCGTTATGAGATATTCGGCTAGCTTCTGCCAGCGAGGGCCTTTAAGCGAAGCGGTTTGGCCCGAATGGCAGAAGCTAGCCGAAATCTCATAGGAAAGGAGTCTGACACAGAAAATGCGCCTCCCGGCTTGCGTCCGTTTTAAGCACAATGTTTTTTAACTACAATGGTTTTAACTACAGTGTTTCTTGGCCACATTATTTCTCACTTGCATTTCTAAGAAAGACTATTATACACATGCCCCTTCTTCAAGGAAACCCCATTGGCTTTTGCCATTTCTTCTACGGTAACCAGCTCATATCCCATTTCCTTTAAGGCAGGAATCAAAAGAGCTGCCGTTTTTCCGGAACTGCTGACACTATCGTGGAGCAGAATCACATCTCCTGGATTTACATTTTCCAAAATCCTTTCTACAGTAGCGTCCCTATTATTTTCTTGATCCTTAGAATCTAGAGTACATCCAATAACCGCCCGTTTCATTATTTTAGCGGTATTTTCGTCACAACTGCCTTCTGGAGTACGGGCAATGGAAGTTCCATGGCCTGTAGCTTTCTTAATTAATTTATTTGTTGCGCTGATTTCCTTTTTTATTTGCTTATTCGACAAGCTGGAAAATGCAGTATTGTCATAGCTATGATTTCCTATCTGACATCCTATATTTTTCATACGATTTAGGATACTGTCTGCTCCTGTTAAATTGCTGCCTAGGACAAAGAAGGTAGCATGGGCATCATTTGCCTCCAGAGTATCTAAAATAGATGAGGTTTGTGCTCCTGGACCGTTATCATAGGTTAATGCCACCATGGAACCCTGGCTGACAGCACGATAATTTTTATTATAGCGTCCATCACTGCCAAGATAGTAGGCCTTAGAAGAATCGAAAAGCCATCCGGTTTTCATACTGCCATCTTCATTTAAATAGTAGCTGCCATCATCTAAATGAATCCATCCCGTTTGCATATCCCCATCTGTGGAGAAATAATACCAGGTCTTATTTTCCTGATGCCAGCCAATTTGCATAGCACCGGTGGAGTCGAAATAATATGTTTTGTTCTTAATGGCCTGCCAACCGGTTACCATAGCGCCATCATCAGCCAGATAGTACCAGGTATCTCCTTCCTGCAGCCAACCAGTTTTCATGACGCCTTTTTTATTCAGGTAATAATATTTTCCATTGTCCACTAGCCAGCCGGTATGGGCGGTACCATTTTCATCCATATAATAGTACTTATTCTTGGATTTCACCCAGCCGGAGGAGAGACTTCCATTTTTCTCAAAGTGGTATTTGCTGCCATCAATTTTCTGCCAGCCGGTGAGCATAATGCCATCGTTATCCAGGTAGTATTTTTGTTTCTTATACTCGATCCAACCGGTCATTTTCTGTCCCGCCTGATTTAGATAATATTTCTTTCCCTGCTGCTTGATCCAACCGGTTTTCATATAACCTTTTTTGTTGAAATAATATTCATAACCGTCAATGGTAACCCATTGGTGTTTCAAAAGCTGTCCATCACTATTTGTATATTGCCAGCCATTCTCATCCAGTGACCAAGTGCCCTTTGTCTCAACTGTTGCTCCGGAAGGGGCGGGAGTCCACATGGCAAGCAGGATATCCTCCTGTAACTCATTAAGAATGGGTTTGCCAAAGAGACAAATGCCTGTGATAAGAATCAAAAGAAAGGTGAGAAGAAGATTTTTACATGTTTTCCACATAGTTATTCCTCGTGTTTTATCAATGAATTAGATTTGGTATGGCTATGCGCATACACACTAACTATAAACAGGGAGCTAGGGTTTTGCAATAAAGATTCCATTAAAAAATCCTTTCTTTGCCTTCATTTCTCTTATATGGTATCCTATGTAATATGACATAGAAAGGAATCGACTCAATGGAGGAGAAAATTCGATTAAATAAATATCTCAGTGAGGCTGGTGTTTGCTCTCGCAGAGAGGCAGACCGCCTGATTGAAGAAGGAAAAGTAGAAGTAAATAAAGTGATAGCCACTATGGGAATGAAAATCTCACGAAGTGATGAAGTGACTATTAAGGGGCGGGTGGTGCGCCCGGTTGAGAAGCGAGTTCTTTATCTGATGAATAAGCCGCGAGGAATTATTTGCACCACACAGCGCAAAGAAAGACCCAACATTATGGATCTGGTTAAGATTCCCATGCGTGTCTATCCGGTGGGACGTTTGGATAAGGAATCAGAGGGGCTAATTCTGCTTACCAATAATGGAGATTTGGTTAATCGCATTATGAGGGCCGGGAATTTTCACGAGAAAGAATATATTGTAAGGGTAAATAAACCGGTAACTCGTCGTTTTGTAAAGCGTATGTCCGAGGGAATTCCTATTCTGGATACGGTGACAAGACCTTGCAAGGTAGAAAAACTGGATGGAGAGACTTTTCGTATTATTCTTACTCAGGGCATGAATCGACAGATTCGTAGAATGTGTGAATATCTGGGGTACCAGGTCATGGAACTTCGGAGAGTCCGGATTATGAATATTCAACTGGGAGATTTGGAAGAAGGTCAGATGCGTCCTGTGAGGTCAGAGGAGATGGAGGAGCTTGAGAAGCTTTTGAAAGATTCGGATTCCAGACCTTGGAAAGAAAAGCAGGGAGACCTTCAGGAAGCGGAAGAGTAGAAAACGGAAGTCACAAGAGGAGAGAATAAAGGAGCGAAAGATAGATTCATGAACAGGGATAATGAGAGAATGAAGGAGTTGGTGGAGCAGTTAAATGTGGCATCACGGGCCTATTATAGCGAAGATAGAGAGTTGATGAGCAATCTGGAATATGATCGGCTCTATGATGAATTGGAGGCTTTAGAGAAAGAGACAGGCATTGTTCTTTCCTCCAGTCCTACGGTTCAGGTGGGCTATGAGGCAGCAGCGGAACTGCCCAAAGAGACCCATGAACAACCCATGCTTTCTCTGGATAAAACCAAGGATCGAGAAGGCTTAGCTGCATTCGCAGGAAGTCATAAGGTGCTTCTTTCCTGGAAGCTGGATGGTTTGACTATTGTATTGACCTATCGGGGCGGTCACCTTGAAAAAGCGGTCACCAGAGGCAATGGAACCATTGGTGAGGTAGTGACACAGAATGCCAAGGTATTCAAAAATATTCCCTTGTCTATTCCCTATCAGGGTGAGTTGATCCTGCGTGGAGAGGCTATTATTACTTATTCTGATTTTGAGGCCATTAATCGCTCAATTCCTGAGGCAGATGCCCAGTACAAAAATCCCAGAAATCTTTGCAGCGGATCGGTAAGACAGTTGGATAATCGGATTACTGCCCAGAGAAATGTGCGTTTCTATGCTTTCGCTTTGGTAAAGGCAGATGATGTGGATTTTGAAAATTCCCGAGAAAAACAGTTTCAGTGGCTGCAAAGTCAGGGCTTTCAGGTGGTGGAATACAAGGTAACAGATGGACGGGATATGTTAGAATCTATCGCCTGGTTTGAAGAGAAAATTGTAGATAATGATTTCCCTTCGGATGGTTTGGTCGCTTTGTATGATGATATTGCCTATGGGGATTCTCTAGGAAGAACTGCGAAATTCCCAAGAAATGCCTATGCCTTTAAATGGACAGATGAGACTAAGGAGACCAGTCTTTTGAAAATTGAATGGTCTCCATCCAGAACAGGACTGATTAATCCTGTAGCGGTATTTGAACCGGTGGAGCTAGAGGGAACTAGTGTAAGTCGTGCCAGCGTTCATAATGTCAGCATGTTAAAAAATCTAAAACTCCACAGCGGAGATCGCATCAAGGTATATAAGGCCAATATGATTATTCCACAAATTGCTGAAAATCTCACTGCCAGCGGATTTTCAGAACTGCCGGAATCATGCCCAGCTTGTGGTGGCAATGTGCGGGTGCGAAGTGAGAGAGAAGTGGAGGTTTTGGTTTGTGAGAATCCAGACTGTCCGGCTAAGGCAATTAAGTCCTTCTGCCTCTTTGTCAGCCGCGATGCTATGAATATTGATGGAATGTCGGAAGCCACTTTGGAAAAGTGGATAGGAATGGGATTTTTGAAAGATTTTGGGGATATTTTTGAAATTTCCAAACATAAAGATGCCATTATAGAAATGGATGGATTTGGAGAAAAATCTTATGAAAATCTCATAACTAGTATAGAGAGAGCGAGCCATACGACCCATGCAAGACTTCTTTATGCGTTAGGAATTCCCAATATTGGTTCGGCCAATGCCAAGATGATCTGCAAACATTTCCATAATGATTTAGATCACATAATACATGCCAGCGTGGATGAATTATGTGCCATTGAAGGCGTAGGAGAAGTTATTGCGGGAAGTATTTGTGATTATTTTGCTAAGGAAGATAATCTTAGAAAATTAGAACATTTACTGTCCCATTTGCACTTTGAAGAGGAAGAATCAAATGAGCCAGGCAATCTGGCTTTGGATGGTAAGGTGTTTGTAATTACTGGTTCATTGCATCATTTTGAAAATCGAAGTCAGTTGAAAGAGGAGATAGAGAGACAAGGTGGTAAAGTGACTGGAAGTGTGTCAAAGAATACGGATTATCTGATTAATAATGATACCGCTTCCACCTCGTCTAAAAATAAAAAGGCGCAATCTCTGGGAATTCCCATTATTTCGGAGGATGATTTTATAGATTTATTTTTTTGAAATTAGCATTAAGCTGATAGTATTCTATTGGTTCGAAGAAAGGAAAATAGATGAGAAAAAACAGTGGGTTGCTTAAGAAAATACATTATTGCAAAAAGAATAAAATGATCAGTGTGTTAATCTGCTGTTAGGCCGCATCAATTATCATAGAAGATTTGAATTTACAGAAAAAATTTCACACCGTCCGGTAGGACTTAAAGCTATACATGAAATTAAGGAGCAGGGTCATAAAATCCTGCTCCTCAATTTTTCTATCTTTTCAATTCTTACTTTTGTTACATCTTATTATTTAACATAGGTGTTAACAAACTGAGCACATTTCTGATGACGCGTCCAGAATTTTGCATCACCTACCTGGTTGCTATTGCTGGTATCTCTCTGATCTTTTTTCAGAGATGCCAGAATATTGCTGACACTATAATTGCCATTGCAACGGCCGAAGATACGATTTACAGCGCTTCCTCCTAGATGTCTGATCTCACAGTACATCATGATGGCTTTTGTATTGCTGGTATATTTGCGCTGGCAATCTGCTACATAAGTCTTCATCAATGCAGTGAAAAGTGCATCCTGGCATTTGTGACCTACGGAAGAGTCGATTAATTTAACAAGAACCTTTTTCTCGGAAGAGCTAGGATTCCATCTGGTACTTACCCAATCCTTATTCAAAGCCTTTTGGATCAATCCCTGGCTATCAATTTTTTTGAATGCGGAAGGATTACTCTTGTAAATGTTCTGTACCAACTTCTGGGCTTCGCTGCCATAGAAAGCACCCCAACCCAGAGTAACGGTGTATTCGATACTGGAATTGGTATAAGGTGCAGTATAGTCTGCATAATTTCTTTTGCCATATACCTGACCACCGGTCTCTACAGCTCCGATGATATTGTTCAAAATTGCATAGTAGGAAGAATTCATTCCGGTAGGTCCACTGGCAGAACTGGATGTAGTAGC
>CAVBGA010000099.1:0-9290 GCA_963594675.1 Lachnospiraceae bacterium | reverse complement strand
CCATCATAGTATCCCATTACGCCTTCGATCACAGAAATTGCACAATCTCTGCTATTTTCTGCAAGGATAGCCCGAAGAGTCTTCCGATCCACAAAAAAAGGATCAAGATTTCTGCTTTTGGCACCAATCACCCGACTGTGAAACATAGGATCAATGTAATCAGGTCCGCACTTGAAGGATGCCACCTTCATTCCCCGGTTCTTTAACAGCTGTAAAAGGCCACAGGTAATCATTGTCTTTCCACTGCCACTAGATGGAGCAGCAATCAGAAAACGAGGCGTCCTTTCCTTACTCATTCTACTTCTCTTCTCCCTTCACAGGAAATTACATAAACAGGATTCAAACCCATCATCAAATGATAGGATCCCAACTCTTTGGATTTTCCAACACTTACCGAGGCAATATCAATATCCTCCAAGGGTAAGGTTTTTAGGCAATGTAAGGCTTCCGCCACCGTCTCCAAGGTAATGCAATTTATAACCACTCGCACCTTGGGATTCTTTTTCAGCAGCAACTCCATAATCTCATAAAGATTGCCTGAGGATCCTCCTATAAAAGCATGAGTAGGAGCTGGAAGATTTTCCAGAGCCTCCGGTGCCAGTCCTTCTAAAATAGTAAGATTCTCTGCCCCAAAATGAGCCTTGTTTTCTTTAAGGAGTTCTACCGCCTCTGCTTTTTTCTCTACTGCATATACATGACCCTGAGAAGCCATGCGTGCCATCTCTATAGAAACAGAGCCGGTACCGGCACCCACATCATAAATTAGAGAGTCTTCCCTCAGACGCAGCTTACTTATGGAAATATCACGTATCTCCTCCTTTGTCATGGGAACCTTACCTCTCAAAAAATCTTCATCAGGAATTCCATGAGTCACAATATATTTTGAGGCCTGAGGATTATGAATAATTACTACACTCAAAGCATCTGTTATCAATTCACACAAATCCGCCGCTTTTCCCTTAATAATTTTCTCATCCTCGTAGGATAACCTTTCTCCTACAAAAATCTCGGTCTCACCCATGCCATATTCTGTAAGCTGACGGCAAAGCTGACCGATGCCGCTTTCATTGCCTACAATAGCAAATACTTTTTCCTGTTTTTTTATCAGATTGATCAAATTCAGACTTCTGCCATGCACACTACAGGGACGAATATCCTCCCAGGGCATCCCCAGCTTAGCAGCAAAGGCAATCATAGAAGAAATTCCCGGCAAGATTTTCGTATGGGTTGGCAATACCTGCAAAAGTTTTTTTGCCCCACTATAAAATCCCACATCACCAGACAAAACAATTGCTACTTTCTCATATTCTTTGTGAGAAGCAATATATTCTGCTATATCATCAGCCTTATAAGACACGAACACAGCCTGACCCTGGCGTTTGGTTTTCTCCAGCATCCTGCTTGCCCCCACAAGAAGATCTGCATTTTGGCAAGTTTCCCAAGCCTCAAGGGTCATTCCCTCTTTGGGTCCCATACCAATTCCAACTAAGGCAATCTCCTGCTGTAAATCCATAGCAAATTTTTCAGCAAGAATTTTTTTGCATTCTCCTAAGGAAACGCCCTCTTCCTTTAAGGGTCTTCCAATGAGCACCAATTTCGCACCTGCTGCTTTGGCAGCATCATATTTCTCCTTAAAACCGCCACTGTTTCCAGACTCTTTGGTTACCAGATAAGAACAGTCATACTGCTTAAGCATAGCAATATTCATTTCCATGGAAAAGGGGCCTTGCATACAGATGAGATGCTTCCCCTCCAAACCAAGAGCCGCACATTCCGCTACCACATTAGGCAATGACAAAACTCTTGCGAAAACTCTTTCTTTATATCCCTTTAATTTAGTATAGGCTGCGATTTCTTTACTTCCTGTCGTTGCAAGAATATTGCCCTCTTTTTCCTGCAAAGCTTCCACCGCAGCTGGAACAGAATCTACATAGAGCACATCATCGTCCGACAGCTCATATTCTTTTCTCAAAAGCCTGAGATATTCTATATTTGTCTCTTTGCAGGCTTCCTTAACATTTTTTGTTACCAAATCTGCATAAGGATGTGTGGCATCAATAACAAGACAAGGATTTTCTTTTTTCATAAGCGCTTTCATCTGTTCTGCGTCAAGACGCTCATGAGAAATCGTGAGAAAATCCGATTCAGAAATCAAACTTTCTCCATATTCTGTTGCCACACATACATAACTATCTATCTTTTGTTTGCCTAAAAATTCAGCTATCTTCCGGCCTTCAATAGTTCCGGCAAAAATCAGAACTTTAGACATTCCTATATCCTCTCGGTGTTACCATTTTTCCGTTAACAACCTTTGTCTGGGAATTACCAATAAATACCGTAGTAAACATATCTACCTGGGTATCTCTAAGTTCTCTTAAAGTCATTACTTTTTCTGCTTCTCCATCACGACCGATATTGCCTACAATACCACATACCGTTTCCGGTGATTTGTGCTGAAGCATAAGATCGCAGGCCTTCTGCAGATAGTCATGTCTTTTCTTACTAGATGGATTATAAAGAACCATAGCAAAATCTGCCTCTGAAGCTAAAAGGAGACGTTTTTCTATTTTCTCCCAGGGAGTTAACAGATCACTTAAGCTAATCAGACAAAAATCATGAATCAGAGGAGCTCCTAAAACAGCACCGCCGCCCAAAGCGGCTGTAACACCAGGAATGATCTCTAACTCTACCTCCGGATAATCTACACCTACTTCATACATAAGTCCTGACATACCATAGACACCGGCATCACCACTGCAGATCATAGCTACCGTTTTTCCCTGTTTTGCTTCCTCAAAAGCAAGACGACATCTCTCCACCTCTTTTTTCATAGGTGTTGTCATAAATTCTTTTCCTGGAAAATGATTCTTCACCAGATCCACATACACGGTATATCCTACGATCACATCACAATTTTTTAAAGCTTCCGCTGCCTTAATTGTCATCTGTTCATATTCTCCCGGTCCAATACCTACAACATAAATTTTATTCAAAGTACACACTCCTATCTTCCACAGCCATAGCTAGGGTAACACCCTCTCCAGCTGATTTTTTCTGGAATAATTTTCCGCCACTTTTTTTCAGAGCTGCACGCTCGCATACACAATCTACCCCTGTAATGGATTTCACAAAACCAGAGCTACTAAATTCCCCCTCCAATTCCAGGAGTTCTTCAGCTGAAAACGTTACAAAAGGCAGGTTGAATTTTTCTGAAAAATCCTTAAGGCCCTTTTCATCTGCCTTAAGATCAATACTAGCTACTGAATGGATTGCTTTTAAAGAAATCTTTCTTTCTTCTAATAATTCCAGGAAACGTCTTTCTATCATTTTCTCTTCCATATTTCTCTTACATCCCACACCTAAGGTGACACAAGAGGGAATCAATTGCAATGTTCTCTCAAAAGGCTTTTTGTCTTCTTTGATCCCTATATAAATTCCTAATTTATTATTTTTCGAATCACAGTTCAGTTCCTCTGGAATTTTCCCCTTGCAAGGAAAATCAGATACAAATCCTACCGCTTCCCTGTGAAGCAAGGCTGCAGAAATTTCTTTTGCAATTGACATATCCGCTATATGTAAATCATTCTTTTTAGCAAATACGTCCACGGCAAACAGATGATTAACATCCGTAGCTGTAGTAATAACAGGACTAGCCCCTACAGCTTCGGCTATCTGAAGTGTCCATTCATTGGCGCCCCCTATATGTCCAGCCAATAAGGAAATGCAATAATTGCCACCCTCATCCAGAACGATTACAGCAGGATCTTCCTTCTTACTCTTAATAAAAGGAGCAATGGAACGCACAGCAATTCCCGTTGCGCCCACAAAGAGAATCGCATCTTTATCAGCAAATCTTTTTTCCGTCCATGCCTTTAGAGATTCTTCCATCACAAAGGCATCTTCTTCCTGCAGATATCGGCTTTTCGTAAATAAAACCACCTTATGGCCTTTCTTTTCCATAGCCTCTTTTATTTGCTTTGACAAGATAAACCCATTCAAGGTAAAACATACAATTGCCAGATTCATAGACTATTTACTTGCCTCTCTAAATTCCGTAGTAAAAGCCGGATTATAAAGTTCTGAGCGATTATAATGATTGTGTGTCACAACATCACCAATAATCATAAGTGCAGTTTTGGTAATATTATTTTCTTTCGCAGTCTGGGCTAAAGTGCCTACCGTACAAACTGCTGTCTTCTCATCATCCCAGGTAGCTTTATAGACGATAGCTGCCGGAGTATTCTCTTCATATCCACCCTCAACCAGTCTCTTAGAAAGCTCTTCCAACATACCTGTACTTAAAAATACAACCATAGTAGCGTGATGTGCCGCAAATGATTGGATGCTTTCTTTCGTAGGAACCGGAGTACGACCTTCCATTCTTGTAATAATCACACTCTGAGATACATCAGGAAGCGTATACTCCAGATTCAAAGCAGAAGCTGCTCCGCAAAAAGAACTGACACCCGGTGTAGAATCGTACTCAATTTTCTTTTCATCCAACACATCCATTTGTTCACGGATTGCGCCATATAGACAGGGATCTCCTGTATGGAGGCGAACGGTAATAAGTCCTTTCTCTTCTGCCTCAAACATAACATCCAGAACTTCTTCCAGAGTCATTTTGGCACTATTATAAATTTTGCAATCTGTCTTTGCATAGTCCAGAAGCTGTGGATTCACAAGAGACCCAGCATAAATAATCACGTCAGCTTCTTCCAGATATTTTTTTCCACGAATCGTAATCAGATCAGGCGCTCCTGATCCTGCACCTACAAAATGAATCATGTTCTACCTACTTTCCTTTTTTAATGTCTATCCTTTACAATAATAAGGGAATAATATCCTGCATCTTCAGGAATCTCATCTACCCCATTAAATATCTGTTCATCTGGCATACCACAATTTTCAATCATGACCACATCTGCATCCATGCCCTTAAGAACATCTTTTACATGGCCCATTTTTTTACCAGCCTTCATAAGTACTTTTGTACCACTTAATTTTAAAGCATCCTCAATCTGATAAGAGGCAGGAATGACATGAAGTTGTTCATCTTTCTCAGAAAGGCTAATCTTCAATCTTGCTGCCACTGCGCAAAATGAAGGAATTCCACTGACAACCTCAACCTCATATCCCATAGCCTTTACACGATGATGAACATACATATAGGTAGCATACACAGTAGAATCGCCTAAAGTAAGAAATGCAACATTTTTCCCATCATCAAGGCATTTAGCTATCTGTTTTGCCCCTTCATCATGACTTTTTTCCAGTGCTTCCGGATCCTTTGTCATTGGAAAATATATAGGAAGCAATTCTTTTTGAGCTAATTCCGGATATGCCTGCACAACAATTTTATAAGCCACCGTGTCCTCCGGAACCTTACCTGGAAGAGCAACCACATCACTTTCTTTCACCATACGGATTGCTTTAAGAGTAAGCATCTCCGGATCTCCCGGTCCTACACCAATACCAATTAATTTTCCTGCCATATTATTCTCCTTTTTGTTGGTTTATTTTATAAATCAGTTCATCAACATTTGATGAGCGGCCAAGTTCCCCATAATTATTTGAAAATAAGATCACACCAAGTTCTAAACTGGTCGGAACCTGATGGCCAAGATAATACATAATACGCTCCACAGCAATTTTCATACTGGCTTCCAAAAGGCCATATTCTTTGAGAATCTCCAAAGCCTTCTCTGTCGTAATCGCATCCAGAATTTTATTGACACATTCCAGGCTGGCACCTGCTCGAAGCGCTGCTGCTGCCATAAGTTCACCGCGACAGTCCGCATGATGAGAATGCGTATTCATGATTCCCCCGGAAAGTTTAATAAATTTTCCTATGTGCGCAATAAACAAAATCCCCTTGAGGCCTAGATTATCAGCTATCTGCAGAGTCTCTCCTATAAAATTACTGCATTTCATGCTATGCGTCATATCTAAATGCATATGATCTCTAGTGAAAACCTCTCCATAATTTCCTGGGGTCATCAAAAGATAATCTCCACCTGCCAACTTCTTTTGCTTCATTTCTACCCGAATACTCTCAATTAAAGCAGCTTCGCTCATGGGAATGACAATACCACTGGTTCCCAGAATTGATATGCCGCCTTGGATACCCAATCGGGGATTGAAGGTTTTTTTTGCAATTTCTCTTCCTTCAGGGGCTGAGATTATAACATTTAAACCACCCCTATAGTGAAGTTCTTCACAGACCTCTTCCACATTCTCGCGAATCATCATTCTAGGCACTTTATTAATGGCGGCTTCCCCCACCTCTTGCTGAAGGCCCGGCAAGGTTACTCTCCCTATGCCATATCCACCATCAATCTTAAGCTCCGCATCCGCTCTCCTGCTTACTGTAGAATAAATAAGCATTCCATTTGTAGCATCTGGATCATCACCACCATCCTTTTTTACAGCACATGAAACCTGCTCCCCCTCCATGTGAATGTCTAAAATCTCCAAACGAAGAGGGATTCCCTTCGGTGTCACCAAACAAACTTCCTCAACTTTCTCACCGCTAAGAAGCATTCTCACTGCCGCCTTAGATGCTGCTGTTGCACAGGAACCTGTGGTATATCCATATCTCATTTTTTTCTGATCTTTTACGACAAAATAATCTTCAAGTCCTGTTTTTCCTGCCATTGTCTCCTCTTTGTATACTTATTTTCAAAATACGATAAATATTCAGTATCTTTTCCAACATACTCCGCTTAAATTTGCCAAAAGCAACTCCCTTATATGTCTGTGTAATTCTGAATATCCACAAAAAAGGGCATAAGTCCCACATCATATTTATACATCTTTTTGATGATACCATGTGTATATTTATAAGTCAATTTATGAAGAATATTCTAAGTTGTTTCATAAAAACGTTGCAAATATGTCTATTAATATCATAATATTTTTTCATTTCATCAAGAAAAGAAGACTCTTTCTCTAGGAAACAGCCTTCTTCTTCAAATTACCTTTATCAACTTATTCTGAACAATCTCACTCTGTCGGAACTTACTTATAAGATTTATATAAAATTCAGGTCAATGATCAGCCAAACTTTCTCATGGCAGCTTCAACTACATGACCCACAAGAACAGATGTGGTAACACTTCCAACACCACCTGGTACCGGAGTAATTGCCTCCACAATAGGCTCAGCCTTATCATAGGCAACGTCGCCACAAAGCTTGCCTTCCTCATTTACATTAATTCCCACATCAATAACAACCTGTCCCGGTGACAAATAGGTATCATCAACCACACCAGCTCTTCCGGCAGCTACGATAACGATCTCAGCCTCCTTAACAACGGATGGCATATCTACAGTTTTGGTATGACAGATGGTAACAGTGGCATTTTTCTTCAACAGCATCATTGCTGCCGGTTTTCCTACCACAAGGCTTCTTCCAACAACAACTGCTTTTTTCCCTTTACAATCAATTTGATAATGGTCCAGAATCTCCATACATGCCTGAGGTGTACAGGGTGGAAATCCTTTCGGTGTACTGGTAAATACCCCTACCATAGATCCGTCTGTGATACCATCTACATCTTTCTCCGGTGCCAAAGCAGCTACAACCGCTGCATCATCAATATGTTTAGGCAGGGGACGGAAAATTAACACGCCATGAATACGATCATCATGATTCACTTCATCTATCGTCTTCATCAGCTCTTCCTGGCTAACATCTTCTGGCAAAAGATATTTTTTGCAAGCAACACCTAAGGTCTCACAACGTTTTGTCGCTCCTCTCTCATAGGATAGATCATCTGGTCTCTCTCCTACACGAATAATACCGAGAGTCGGTTTTACCCCCTTCTCCTCTAACTTCGCAACATCTGCTTTAATTCTCTCATTCAAAGCAGCAGTAACTTCTTTTCCAAGTAACTGTTTTGCCATTATACGATATCTCCTTTCTTACTTTAATCCCCCTAAAACATTATTAAAAATGTCCTCAGCTTTCTTAGGATACACATCCAACATAGCATTGCACTTTTTATTTAATTCTTCTGCATACTCTCTATTTTTCATGGACTTCGTGTTAATAAAAACATTGAGACTGGCACCACAAAGAGCCGCTTTGCAAAAAGCAGCACCAACACCCGCATCACTGACAGCAAGTCTGGAACCTTTCGCAGCAAAAACCTCTATGAGATCAATAGCCTCGCAACAGGCGGTCATAATATCCATGGGTACGGTGCAGGCAAGTTTAAGTGCTTCTTCCATAACTTCTGCCTTTTTTGCTTTCTCCTCTTCCGTATCTTTAGGAAGACCATAAGCTTTTGATAGCGGTTCAAATACCTCTGCGTCCTTCTCAATCAAGGTCAATAATTTCGTCTGAAGTGCATCACATTTTCCTTTTAGCTCCCACATCTCATCTTCAACATCAGCATATTTTTTCTTTCCAACGGTAAGTGAGCCAACCATATTACCAAGAGCAACACCAATAGCACCTACTAAAGCAGACGCACCTCCACCGCCGGGCACGGGCGCCTTTGATGCAAGAACACTTACAAATTCATCACAAGCTACTGTAGAAAATCCCATACTTCCCTCCTTTTGTGCTAAAATATAATTGTCTTACTTACTATAATAATCGAAAATAGTTAAAAATACTATAAAATTCTTCCAATTTTCTATGCATTTTACAAATAAATAAAACAATTTTATGGCAAAGTTGCAATAAATACAAGTTATTTCTTTGATAGTTAAAAAGTATTTATATGATAATCGTGAAAAGGAGACATTAAAGAAATCATGAGTACTCAAACTACACCAGATACCAATCGCAAAGGGATCTTATTAAAATTATTTATTTCCACGCTCTATCTCAGCACCTTCACCTTTGGTGGTGGCTATGTCATCGTTACTCTCCTTAAGAAAAAATTTGTAGACGAATTACATTGGATTGATGAAGAAGAAATGCTAGATCTTGTGGCCATTGCTCAGTCCTCCCCCGGCGCTATCGCTGTTAATGGAGCCATTGTCGTCGGTTATAAATTAGCAGGATTTCCTGGAATCTTAGTTGCTGTAAGCGGCGCTGTAATTCCACCATTTCTCATTCTGACAGTGGTCTCTCTGTTTTATCACGCCTTCAAGAACAACTTTATCATTCAAAATATGCTGACGGGAATGACCGCCGGCGTTAGCGCTGTGATTGTTTCTGTAGTATGGGATATGGCTAGTGGCATTGTAAAATCACGTGAATTTCTTTTGATTTTCATCATGATTTTCGCATTTGTGGCTAATTATTTTCTTAAAATCAATGTAATCTATATCAT
>CAVBGA010000098.1:0-2652 GCA_963594675.1 Lachnospiraceae bacterium | reverse complement strand
AGCAGGGTCTCCACAGGGCACTCCCTGGCCAAACTCTCTGACATCAAACTTCCGTCACTGCGAACGATAGCCACTGGCATATCCAGCCCCCGCTCCTCCATTACATTTTTCACAGCTCTGATAAAATCCGCAATCAAAGGAATCAGACGGGCATTTAAAAGCGTGCCAGCACCTCGTTTCAACACATCCAGCTCATCAAACATGTCATAGGCCGTAGTAATGTGAAGATTCAGATTCTCCTGCAAAATCTTCTTTGCTTCCTTCTCAAATCTTCCCCCATTTTCCCTGGGATAAATCTGGCAAACCCCCACCGCTTCGCAGCCCTTAAATTCTTCAGGAATTCTTTCCTTAAACTCTTCCCAGTCAGGATCCTTAGGGTCCTTGAAAATCCGCTCCACTCTGGCATCCAGGGTAGTAATCTGGGTAGTATCCCTAAATCCATAGGACGCATAGGTATCTGACAAATGTTCCATCATATTCTTATCCACACCGATTAAAAGCAGCTTGGCACGACTTCCCTTGTCTTCCACACAGGCATTTGTGGCCAAAGTAGTAGAAAGAGCCAACATTTCCGCCTGCTTTACATACTTAGGATCCAGGGTATCCAAGGCTGCAGCAATTCCAAGCTCCAGATTGCTCTTTGTGGTTAATGACTTTCCAGCACTTAAGACCTTTTTCGACTCCATATCATATGCCACCGCATCCGTGTAAGTGCCTCCGGTGTCGATTCCAATTCCAATCATAGCTATCTCCTCCGTAGATATGTACTTCTTGTTATTTCTATTTATTTCTCATCTGAATCACCCAGACGGATTTTTTCCAACTCTCTAGATAATTCTTCCGACGCGTGATCCAGAAGATAGGCCTTTCCACTCTCCGTCTTCTGTTCCTCCAGGGCCTCCAGCGCCATTTTCCGACTGTAGGCAATTTCTTCCCGAAATTCTCTAGCCGAAATCAAATGTGCGCCCTCACCTCGGATAATAATCTGTTCCAGACCATCAGAGGTAGCTACCGTCACCTCATACTGGGGACGCATCTTGTGCACTGTTTTCTCAATAAACTGATCGGCCGTCTCCGCCTCTTTGGTATAGACCACATGAATATTGTGGTATTTGACAATTTCCTCTTTATGTCCCTCTGGACGATAGGCATCAAATACCAGAATCAAGGTGCACTGCCGCCAGCCCTGATAGTTGCACATAATATCAATCAGCTTGCCTCTGGCTCCATCAATATTGGTCTTCGCCAACTGACTCAAATCCTCCCAGGCAAATATAATATTGTAGCCATCCACCAGCAAATATTCTTCCAGCTCTTTTTTCTTTTTTTTCGGTTTATAAGGCTTCGCCTCTGTATCTGAATATTTTCGCACCGTCTCCTGATAGGGATAGCGTTCCCTCTTGGTCTGTCCATAGGTACGCTGAAATATTTCTTCTAACTCAGCAGCACCATACTTTCTTTCTTCAAACTCCGATTTAAAATTGCCCTTATAGACCTCTTCTTCCTCTTGATCCCGCTTTTGGAAATAACCCTCCAGATGCATATGATCTGCGACTTCATTCCAAGGCACGTAATAGCCTGCTCCATGACTACAAAAGACGGAACCAGAGGGATTTTCGGCATCCAGATCCGGATCATAGGCCGAAGCAGTCAGAACTTCCTCAGAATTATGACAAACATCATAACCATCCATCATGCAGGACAGGCTTCCCAGTCCCCTGCTGTAAGCCATAAGCTCAGATTGGTAGGAACGCATGCCGGCTACCGGGGCTCTTCCCTCTAAAATCGCCATATCTCCTTCGATTCTGGGAGACTCAAAACTTCCACCCATTCTCTGAATATCTGACATAGCTCTTCCCACAGTATCCTGGGGAATTTCCAGCCGGAAATGATACCAGGGCTCCAAAAGCTGACATTTGGCCTGCATCAAACCCTGACGAATCGCCCGATACGTGGCCTGGCGGAAATCGCCCCCTTCTGTATGTTTCAAATGGGCTTTTCCATTTACCAAAGTTATTCTCAAATCGGTAATACTGCCTCCCAGCAAAACGCCAGGATGCTCTCTTTCCAGCACATGGGTCAATATCAAACGCTGCCAATTCAAATCCAATTTATCTTCGCTGACCTGGCTGGCAATAGACAGACCACTGCCCCTTGGCATTGGCTCCATCAGAAGATGAACCTCCGCATAATGCCGTAAAGGCTCAAAATGGCCTACGCCTTCCACCTGATTACAGATGGTCTCCCTGTATACAATATGACCTTCCCCGAAAGCCACCTCTACGCCAAAACGCTCCGCAATCACACTTTTCAGGATTTCAATTTGAACCTCACCCATAACACTGGCATAGATTTCTTCCAGATTTTCCTCCCAGCGAATTTTCAACTGGGGATCTTCCTCCTGCAGCTGCCGCAATTTAGGCAATATGGTATGAGGATCACATCCCTCCGGCAAAATAATTTGATAATCCAAAACTGCCTCAAGAATGGGTTGGGGGAAATTCTCTTCAAAGCCAAGTCCTTCTCCTATCCTTGTCTCTTTCAATCCCGTCACAGCACAAATCTGGCCAGCCGTCACCTCATTTGCCAAGACAAAACGATCCCCAGAATACAAACGAATCTGATCAACCTTATCCCCATTTTCTCCCATAC
>CAVBGA010000097.1:0-10795 GCA_963594675.1 Lachnospiraceae bacterium | reverse complement strand
GGTCCCACATTATTCACCGGAATAAAAATATCCCCCTCAAATCCCTCTGATTCAGGAGTTACAAATCCATAGCCCCTAGAATGGCCGGTAAATATTCCAGTGATCAATTGGCTATTTTTTTCCGAAACTCGGTCCTTTGATTTTCCATTTCTGGAATCTTCTTTTTTTCCTTCCGTTTCTCCCGCTTTCACCTTGCAAAATTTGCCTCTTTTATTCTGCATTACCAGACCATCTGCAATCAAAGCATCTAAAGTCTCCTCCAAAGCGGCTCTCTGAGATTTGGGAATCTGCAGCAAGATACAAATTTCTTTGATCTTCATTGGTTGGTATTCTTTTGCACAAATCAGGTCATATATCACCTTTTTTCTTTTTTTCAACTGTTTTTTATTCAAAATATCACCCTCTAAACCTACAGGACCTGCCACCGGCAGTTCCCTACGGATGTATAGTAACTAAAAATGGACTCCCGCAATAGCGAGAGTCCAAAGATAAACCTATTAGAAATCCATGTTCAATACAACAGACAGAACAATAAAGAGAACTGCCATAACCTTGGTTGCCTTTACTAGAGCACCTTCCATGGAACGACCTTTATTCTGTCCCCAGTAAGAATCCGCCATACCTGCGATTGCTCCAAGTCCCTGACTCTTACCTTCCTGCATAAGAACAACAACGGTAAGCGCTATACAATCAATTACATAAAGTACTGTAATAACAATTCTAAGAATATCCACTTTCACACCTCCTACGGTAAACAAACATTATTTTAGCACATGCTACCGCAGATTTCAATCCTAAATTTGTATTGATTCGAAGATATTGGCAAAATTATTGTAACTATTTTACCAGCAAGCTCTTACCTGTCATTTCCTCCGGCTGCTCCATTCCCATAAGTTCAATCAATGTAGGAGCGATATCTGCCAAGCAGCCACCCTCTCTCAACTTATAAGAAGGATCTGCATTCACAAGGATAAAAGGTACCTGATTGGTGGTATGCGCAGTGAAAGGATCACCCGTTTCATAATCCACCAGCTGCTCTGCATTTCCATGATCCGCACAGATAAACATCTGACCATTAACTTTCTTAATTGCGTCTACGGCACGGCCTACGCACTCATCTACTGCCTCAACAGCCTTGATTGCTGCATCCTCCACTCCTGTATGACCAACCATATCTGGATTTGCAAAATTGATAATGATTACATCATATTTTAGGGATTCGATGGCTTCCACCAGCTTATCGCACACCTGAGGTGCACTCATCTCCGGCTGCAGATCATAGGTAGCAACCTTTGGAGATTTTACAAGAATTCTGTCCTCTCCTTCATTAGGCTCTTCAATACCGCCATTAAAGAAGAAGGTAACATGAGCATATTTCTCTGTCTCTGCAATTCTTGCCTGCTTCAGGCCATGAGCTGCCAGGAATTCTCCAAAGGTATTATTAATGCCTACTTTATGGAAAGCAATGATTTTGTTTTTAATAGTATCGTCATACTCAGTGAAGCATACATATGTAAGATCCAGCTTTTTATCCCTGGCAAATCCGCTGAACTCGTCATCACAGAAAGCTCTGGTAATCTCACGAGCACGGTCTGGGCGGAAGTTGAAGAATACCACGGAATCTCCATCTTTTACCAGAGCTGCTTCTCCGTCTTTTTCAATAACAGTAGGCAAAACAAACTCATCAGTAACGCCTTCATCATAGGACTTCTGGACAGATTCTGCTGCATCACTGCCTTTTACACCTTCTCCCTTAGTCAAAGCCAGATAGGCTTTCTCCACACGATCCCAACGCTGATCACGGTCCATCGCGTAGTAACGTCCAGAAACCACACCGATTCTTCCTACACCCAGTTCTTTCATCTTAGCTTCCAACTGCTCGATATAGCCCTTACCAGATGCTGGAGGAGTATCACGGCCATCCAAGAAACAGTGTACATATACTTTCTCCAAACCATTTCTCTTTGCCAACTCAAGAAGTCCAAAAAGATGGGTAATGTGACTATGAACGCCACCATCAGAAAGCAAGCCCATGAAATGAATGGCGCTATTATTCTTCTTTGCGTTCTCTACTGCTGCCAAAAGTCCCTCATTTTCAAAGAAAGTTCCATCATTAATCTCTTTGGTAATTCTGGTTAACTCCTGATATACAATTCGTCCAGCACCCATATTCAAATGGCCTACTTCAGAGTTACCCATCTGACCATCTGGAAGACCTACAGCCAATCCAGAAGCATCCCCTCGCACATAAGGACACTGGCTCATAAGCTGATCCATGATAGGAGTTTTCGCTTCACAAACAGCATTGTGGTCACAATTATCATTTAATCCATAGCCGTCGAGAATCATCAATACGGTTGGTTTTTTACTCATAATTTCTCCTCTTTCTCTAATCAATCACTTCATCACTGCTTACACAGCAAGTTTCGTATCAATCTACTTTACACTTTATAAGACTTTGGAAAGGAAATCCCGAAGCCTTGGATTCTTGGGATTGCTGAAAAATTCCTCAGGACTTCCCTCTTCCCGAATATTTCCTTCATCAATAAACATAACACGATTTGCCACCTCACGGGCAAATCCCATTTCATGAGTCACCACGATCATGGTCATACCACTTTTGGCCAAATCCTGCATCAAGCTCAGAACTTCTCCTACCATTTCTGGATCCAGAGCTGATGTCGGCTCGTCAAAAAGAATCAAATCCGGATTCATAGCCAGGGTTCTGGCAATGGCAATCCTCTGCTTCTGACCTCCGGAAAGCATGGCTGGATAGGCGCTTGCCTTGTCTGGAAGACCTACTCTCTCTAAGAGCTCATCTGCCACCTTGGAAGCTTCTGCCTCAGACATAAGTTTTAGCTTCACCGGCGCCAGCATAATATTTTCTTTAATCGACTTATGAGGAAATAGGTTAAACTGCTGAAACACCATGCCAATCTTCTGGCGTATCTTATTGATATCCACTTTAGGATCTGTAATATCAGTTCCTTCAAACTTAATGCAGCCGCCGCTGGGCTCTTCCAGCAAATTTAAGGAACGCAGAAATGTAGATTTACCACAACCAGAAGGACCAATGATAGCAACTACTTCTCCCTGACACACCTTGGTGCTGATGCCCTTTAACACATGATGATCTCCAAAGGATTTCTGCAAATCAACAATTTCAAGGAGTACTTTATCGTTCATTATTTCTCAGCCTCCTCTCAAGTTTTCCCACAAGATGGGATAATCCCATAACCAGTACCAAATAGATTGCTGCTACAGCAAGAAGCGGCAATAAAGCCTGATAGGTATTGCTTCGAATAATATCTCCGCCTTTCGTCAAATCCATGGTACCAATATAACCGCTGACAGAAGTCTCTTTTAAAAGAACAATAAATTCATTGGCCAGAGTAGGCAATACATTTTTAAAAGCCTGGGGCATAATGATATAAATCATAGTCTGACTGTAATTAAAGCCCAAACTTCTTCCAGCCTCAAACTGCCCATTATCAACAGACATAATTCCGGAGCGGAAAATTTCCGCTACATAAGCAGCAGAATTCAATCCAAAAGCAATACTTCCCGCTACAATTTTGTTAATATCCACCGATGCAAAAATTACATAATAGATGATCATTAACTGCACCAGAACCGGTGTTCCTCGAATCACCGTAAGATAAATTCTACAAAGTAAATTTAGGAATCTTAATATGGGATTTTTCGTCTTTGTCTTGTCAGCTGTTGAACGCACAACGGCAATCAAAAAGCCTAAAAGGAAACCAATAATCACCGCAAAAAACGCAATAATCAGCGTATTTTTCAAACCGGTCAGCAAATATTGCCAATTGTTATTGTCCACAAAACTTTGCTTAAATTTATCCATCAAAGACTGACTGCTGCCACTCACACTGCTGTCATTGACAATAATCACCTGCTTTGTGGTGATATATGATTCCGAAAAATCAATATTCTTCAAACGATCTTCTGTCACAGTCATACCAGAAATGCCAACATCCGCCTTTCCTGTCTGCACCGCCAGAATAATCGCATCAAATTCTATATCATTGATTACCAGCTCCATGCCCAGTTTGTCACAAATAGCCTGAGCAATATCGGCATCAATACCAACAACTTCATTATTTTCCCTATATTCATAGGGAGGAAATGCGGCGTTGGTGGCCATAGTCAATGTACCATTGGAACGATCTACATTTTCCGGAGACTCATAGGGGGAATTTCCCGCCTCACTGCCAATATAATTATCAATGATAGACTGCAGAGTTCCATCTTCCTTCATCTCCTCCAGACATCCATTGATCTGATTCTTTAACTCTGTATTGTCCTTGGATATGGCAATGGCATACTCTTCCTCTGTAAAGGGCTCGTCAAGAATCTTAAGAGTAGGATTTTTCTTCACATACTGAATGGCTGGTTGCTCATCGATCAGTACACAATCTACTTTATTCTGAAGTAAAGACTGGATAGCATCAGCGCCCTTATTATATCGCTCAATAATGGTGCCCGCTTCATCGCCTTCATAATCCGACACATAAATGTCCCCAGTAGTTCCCAATTGAACACCAATGGTTTTTCCAGGCAAATCATCCACACTATTAATGGTATCTTCACTATCATTTTCAACTGCTGCAGTGCTCTGTTCAGCATCGGAGGTATTTTCTGCATAGACACAGCTATTGACCCCCAAACATACCGAAAGAATCATAAGCAATGCCAACAATACTGCAGTACATCTTTTCATACCTTCTCCTTATAAAAAAGGAAGTCAGCGACATCGCCGTTGACTTCCTCCTTGCACTTAAACAATTAATTATTTGTAGTTTACGATCTGACCGAAATCCGGTTTCAGAGCTGCACCACCAACAAGGCCGCCATCGATATCGTCCTGAGCGAACAGATCCGGAGCTGTCTTAGCATTTACAGATCCGCCATACTGGATACGGATTGCTGCTGCTGTTGCATCATCATAAATCTCAGCGATGCACTCACGGATGCCTTTGCAAACTTCCTGAGCCTGCTCTGTTGTAGCTGTCTTACCTGTACCAATAGCCCAAATTGGCTCATAAGCGATAACTGCTTCTTTTGCCTGATCAGCTGTGATATTCTGGAAACCAACCTTAACCTGCTGACGGATGAAGTCCATAGTAACACCCTGCTCTCTCTGCTCAAGAGACTCACCACAGCACATGATTGGTGTAAGACCATGCTCAAAAGCTTTCAGCATTTTTTTGTTGATATCTTCGTTTGTTTCTCCGAAGTATCCTCTTCTCTCGGAATGGCCAAGGATTACATATTTAACGCCTGCATCTGTAAGCATGTTAGGAGATGTCTCACCTGTGTAAGCACCTTTCTCCTCAAAGTACATGTTCTCAGCACCTACCTGGATGTTGCTGCCTTTAGCTGCCTCAACAACAGGAATGATATCGATAGCCGGAACACAGAATACTACGTCAACTTCCTCGTTAGCTACCAGCGGTTTCAGTGTATTAACCAACTCAACAGCCTCACTTGGAGTCATGTTCATCTTCCAGTTACCTGCGATAATTTTCTTTCTTGCCATCTTTTTATCCTCTCTTTTGTTTTCATTTATAGGTTACATG
Source organism: Lachnospiraceae bacterium (assembly GCA_963594675.1). Classification (GTDB taxonomy): domain Bacteria; phylum Bacillota; class Clostridia; order Lachnospirales; family Lachnospiraceae; genus Ruminococcus_G. Next base: position 5,195 of record CAVBGA010000097.1, on the reverse strand, counting down.
CCGAAAAACGACAACGTAACTTTCTATTATTTATCATCAGCTGCCGCTACACCAGGAAGTTCCTTGCCCTCAAGGAATTCAAGAGAAGCACCGCCGCCTGTGGAAATATGGCTCATCTTATCACCAAAGCCCAGCTGGTTAACAGCTGCTGCAGAATCTCCACCACCAATGATTGTTGTGGCATCAGTCTCAGCAAGAGCCTCAGCTACAGCGATGGTTCCTTTTGCGAGAATTGGATTCTCAAATACACCCATAGGTCCGTTCCAAACAACAGTTTTAGCAGACTTCACTGCGTCTGCAAAGAGTTTTGCTGTCTCAGTACCAATGTCCAGTCCCATCATATCTGCTGGGATTGCATTGGAAGGAACAACACTTGTCTCAACTGGTGCATCAATAGGATCCGGGAAGGATGCTGTGATTGTAGTATCAATCGGAAGAAGAAGCTTTTTACCAAGTTTCTCTGCCTTTGCGATCATATCTTTACAATAGTCAATCTTCTCATCATCAACCAGAGATGTTCCAATCTGTCCACCCTGTGCTTTCAGGAAGGTATATGCCATACCACCACCAATGATTAAAGTATCGCACTTTTCAAGAAGATTTGCAATAACATTTAACTTATCAGCTACTTTTGCACCACCAAGAATAGCAACGAAAGGTCTCTCAGGATTATTTACTGCATTGCCAAGGAAATCAATCTCCTTCTGCATCAGATAACCTACTGCACAAGTGTCTACAAATGCTGTCACACCTACGTTAGAGCTATGGGCTCTGTGTGCAGTACCAAAAGCATCATTTACAAAGACATCACAAAGGGAAGCCAGTTCTTTACTGAATTCCTCGCCATTCTTTGTCTCTTCTTTTCTATAACGTGTATTTTCAAGAAGAATAACATCACCATCATTCATAGCAGCTACTGCTGCTTTTGCATTCTCGCCAACTACAGTTGCATCAGCTGCAAACTTAACCTCCTGACCCAGAAGCTCAGAAAGTCTTACTGCTACTGGAGCAAGAGAAAGTGACGGAACAGCCTCTCCCTTAGGTTTACCAAGATGAGAGCAAAGGATTACCTTACCTCCGTCAGCAATCAGCTTTTTGATTGTAGGAAGAGCTGCTACCAAACGGTTCTCATCTGTAATCTTTCCATCCTTCAAAGGCACGTTAAAATCACATCTTACCAGGACACGTTTTCCTTTTACATTAATATCATCTACAGATTTTTTATTCAGCATTGATATCTCTCCTTATATTTATAATATGATTATCTACAGGACACAAAGTTTCCTATACGATAAAAAGGGCCCGGTCCAAATCAGAACCGGACCCTTTTGTGGATCTTAATAAATTATGATAACTCAGCGAAGAATTTGATTGTACGAACCATCTGGCTTACATAAGAATTCTCGTTGTCATACCAAGATACTACCTGTACCTGAGTATCGCCATTCTCCATAGGAGATACCATTGTCTGAGTAGCATCAAAGAGTGAACCATATGTCATACCAACTACGTCGCTGGATACGATAAGGTCCTCATTGTAACCATAAGACTCTGTCTGAGCGTCTTTCATTGCTGCGTTGATCTGATCAACAGTTACAGCACCCTTAACAACAGCGATAAGGATTGTTGTAGAACCTGTAGGGGTCGGAACACGCTGTGCAGAACCAATCAGTTTACCATTCAACTCAGGAATAACAAGACCGATTGCTTTTGCAGCACCTGTGCTGTTAGGAACGATATTTACAGCGCCGGCACGAGATCTTCTCAGATCGCCTTTTCTCTGAGGTCCGTCAAGGATCATCTGATCACCTGTATAAGCATGGATTGTGCTCATGATACCACTCTGGATAGGAGCGAGATCGTTAAGAGCTTTTGCCATAGGTGCAAGGCAGTTTGTTGTACAGGAAGCTGCAGAAATTACTGTATCATCAGCTTTCAGTGTGTTGTGGTTTACATTGTAAACGATTGTCGGAAGGTCGTTACCAGCCGGAGCGGAAATAACAACTTTTCTAGCACCAGCTTTGATATGAGCTGAAGCTTTCTCTTTAGATGTGTAGAAACCTGTACACTCAAGCACTACGTCAACACCGATCTCTCCCCAGGGAAGCTCTGCTGCATCAGCTTTAGCGTAAATTTTGATCTCTTTACCATCAACTGTGATGGAATCCTCGCCAGCTTCTACTTTGTCAGCCAGTGCATATTTACCCTGTGATGAATCATATTTAAGAAGATGTGCAAGCATCTTTGGGGATGTAAGGTCATTGATTGCTACTACTTCATATCCCTCTGCTCCGAACATCTGTCTGAATGCAAGACGTCCAATACGTCCAAAACCGTTGATCGCTACTTTTACTGCCATCTTAATTTCCTCCTAAAATGTGAATACTTTACATACATTTTCTACCATCCATCGACAGGATGCAGTAGAAACTTACAGAGAACCATTCTGCTTTTCACTTCATTATACTTACTTGGCTTCTCAATTAGTTATTCTATCGGATTAACAAAAAAATATCAAGTAGAACTTGCTATGTTTTCATGACCGCTTTTTGTTAAATATGAATAAAGCTTGGTATTTTTTGTCGATATTCAGCAATATATTCAAATCCAATCTCTTTTAGATAGGCAATTACCGGTGCAAAATGGCTGCCAATTTTTGATGGTTCATGGGCATCAGAGCCCAGGGTAATGATTTTTCCTCCCATCTCTTTGTAACGCTTAATAATATCATAGTGAGGATGGGGAAAGCTTAATCCCTTATACAAGCCTGCTGTATTAATCTCTATCCCTCTGTCATCATGGATCACCTGGGCTAGTATGGCATCAATAATTTCTGCAAACTCCTTATAGCTGTACTGTTCTTCCTGATGACGGCCATAGCGAACCACATAATCAATGTGCCCTACCACCTGATAATCATGAAAGGCTTGAATATTTTCCAGAAGTTGTTCCAGATAATCCTTGTAAATCTCTCGATCTTCTTTTCCGGTAAAAGCTTTGTCTGCATAATAAGGATCCACCCCATTTACCATATGTCTTGATCCGATAACAAAGTCGAAAGGATATTTTTGTACATAGTCCACGTGTCTTTGAGCTAGATGGGTTTGCAGTCCCAGTTCTACACCAATTCTAAGATCCAGTCTTCCTTCATATTCTTCTTTCAACTTTGTCATATAAGGAATATATGCTTCTGTATCCAAAATAAACTCAGTTTCCTCACTATCTGTATCACAATGATCCGTAATACAAATAGATTTCATACCAAGCTGTATTGCCTGTTTACATACATCATGAGGATCTGCATCACTATCCCCTGAAAAGCGGGTATGAAGATGATAATCTGCTATCAAAAGATACTACCTCCCCCCGCAACATAATCTCCATCATAAAGCACTAGGGCCTGACCTGGGGTAATAGCTCTTTGTTCTTCATCAAATACACAAAGAAGTTCATCTTCCCCTACCCTTTCTACTTCACAGGCTGCTCCTTTATGATTGTAACGTATTTTGCCCCAAAGTCTTTTCTTCTCACCTATTTCCAATGGAGGAAGCGACATAAAGTTCAATTGATTCGCCCGAACTTCACGTTTAAAAATATCCTCATTTTCCCCAATGACCACTTCATTGGTCTCAGGGCGGATAGCGCAGACAAAAACGGGATGTCCCATAGACAGATTTAGTCCTTTTCTCTGACCAATCGTATAATGGACAATCCCCCTATGTTGTCCGAGCACCTGTCCACTGGTATCCACAAAATTGCCCGGACTTGTTCCCGCTGCTCCATTTTCCTCCAAAAATGCTCCATAATCATTGTCTGGAACAAAACAAATATCCTGGCTATCCGGTTTATGCGCCACCGGAAGCAGTAAATCCTCTGCAATCTTACGAATCTGGGGCTTTTCATAAGCTCCTACCGGCATAAGGGTATGGGCTAGCTGCTCCTGAGTTAAATTATACAAAGCATATGTTTGGTCCTTCATCGCCGTAACCGAATTGCGAATGGCATAACGACCAGAAGGAAGTTTCGCAATTCTCGCATAATGTCCGGTAGCAATATAATCCGCCCCAATAGAAAGGCTGCGCTGAAGGAGAGACTCCCATTTCACATAACGATTACAAGCAATACAAGGATTCGGGGTTCTTCCCCTTTCATATTCATGTAAAAAATAATCCATTACATGTTCTTTAAATTCTTGTTTAAAATTCATCACGTAATGGGGAATTCCGATGGTTTCTGCGACTCTTCTGGCGTCCTCAACGGCAGAGAGACCGCAACAGCCTCCATTTTCCTGCTGTACGGTCTCTTCTTCATCCTGCCATATCTGCATTGTGACGCCTACAACATCATATCCCTCTTCTTTGAGGAGCCACGCCGCCACTGAGGAGTCCACACCTCCGGACATTCCGACAACTACTTTCGGAGCGCCCATTAATATTCCTCCTCTTCTTCTCCTTCACTGATATCACTCTTGGGTTTCTGGAGTCCTTCAATCTTAATGCCATGTTTCTCCGCATAATCCCAAAGTGCTGCATGAATTGCCTCTTCCGCCAGAAGAGAACAATGCACTTTTACTGGGGGAAGTCCGTCCAGAGCCTCCATAACCGCTTTGTTTGTTACTTCCAGAGCCTGCTGGATGGTCTTACCCTTTACCAACTCTGTAGCCATGCTGCTGGTTGCGACAGCTGCACCACAACCAAAGGTCTTGAATTTGCAGTCCTGGATGACTCCGTTATCATCAATATCCAGATACATTCTCATAATGTCACCGCATTTTGCATTACCTACAGTACCTACACCACTAGCATCCTCAATTTCTCCTACGTTTCTTGGATTCTGAAAATGATCCATAACTTTTTCACTATACATATCTTTTCTCCTTTACATCTCTCTTAAACAATTTTATTTCTGATTTTTCACAAAATCCTCATAAAGTGGAGACATACTTCTCAGTCTTTCCACAATTCTCTTAATCTGGTCCACAGTAAAATCAATATCCTCTTTTGTAGTTTCCTCGCTAAGGGTCAAACGAAGTGATCCATGAGCAATCTCATGAGGCAGACCAATAGCCAGCAAAACATGAGATGGATCCAAGGATCCGGATGTGCAGGCAGATCCACTGGAAGCACAAATTCCTTCCATATCCAGCATGATCAAGATGGACTCGCCCTCAATAAACTGCATGCTGACATTTACGT
>CAVBGA010000096.1:0-60956 GCA_963594675.1 Lachnospiraceae bacterium | reverse complement strand
TTTTCACGACTAAACGACTAAATTAAATAGAGTAACGGAGTTAAATAAGGTAAGAATATAGAGAAGCCAATACCACCGTCAAAAGTCCGGACACAGCAATAGCCAGACTACTCATGGCGCCTTCGATCTCTCCCAATTCCATCGCCTTGGCGGTACCAATGGCATGGGAGGCAGCTCCCAAAGCTAAGCCCTTGGAAATGGGCTCTTCAATTCGGAAAATCTTACAGATCAACTCTCCGAAAATATTTCCCAAAACACCAGTAATAATAATTACCGCTACCGTAATGGTGACATATCCTCCCAACTCTTCCGATACCCCCATACCGATGGCTGTGGTAATCGATTTGGGAAGAAGCGTGATATATTCTTCATGAGACAAGCCACAAATGATGGCCAAAACCAAAACTGTGGTAAGGCTGGTGACGGTTCCCGTAACCAGTCCGGCAATAACCGCACGACTATTATTTTTCAAAAGCTCCCACTGTTCATAAAGAGGAATGGCCAGACAAACCGTAGCCGGAGTCAATAACCAACTTAGATACTGAGCCCCTTCATTATACACATCATAATCTATATTCCCCACAAGCAGTACAATAATCGTAACCACAATAGATATCAAAAGAGGATTGAAGATTCCCAGCTTACATTTCTTTTTTAATAGCACACCCAGACCATAAGCCAACAGACTTAATACCAGTCCGGCATACATAGATTCCTGAAAGAAATCATTCATCGGCTTCACCTTCCTTTTCTCTTCTGATAATCCACTGAGAAACTCTTCCCGTGGCCGCCATTACCGTTACCAAGGTAACCACTGTTACCAAACATGCCGGAAATAGCATGGTCTGCAGGGTACCCCAGCTTTCGATTAGTCCCACGCCTGCAGGAATAAACATCACTGGCATAATCTCTATAAGGAAGGTACCGCATTCTTTCACACTTTCTAGCTTGATAATTCCTGACAAAAGGCCTAGAAAGAGAAGAACCATTCCATAAATGCTGGCCGGAACCGGTAAAGGAATGATCTGTTTCAAGATTTCCCCAACCAAGGAAATCAAAAGGATAATAAGGAACTGTTTTACATATTTCATTATTTATCACTTCCCGGATAAGCTTATTTTAAGCAATTGTTCCCCAAATCGCTTATTTCTTATCATATCACCTCACTTTGAATCGTCAACCTATCTTTTTTCCAAAGAAAATTTGGTGATTTTATTCATTTTTTAATTATTGATAAATAAAGGAAAATTTTGAAAGAAATCTTACGCATTTTCTCACTTTAGAATATTATCACTACATCACAAGATGAAAAGTTACCTATATAATGGAAAATATGAGGATAATATTTATGAAAGCTGTTATTTTCGACATGGATGGCACCATGTTTGATTCTGAAAAATTATGGCAGGAGATGTGGCAAGATTTCAGCTGAGGTAAACCGGCACCGGATATTTTCCTAGATACAGCCATGAGACTGGATCTTCCCCCAGAAGAATGTATCGTAATTGAAGATGCCATTGCTCAATTTATTTTCTGATTAGAAATTTTCCTTCGATGCATTCCAGGGTCTCTCCGTCTTTCAAGAGACTCTTTTCGATTGTCGCACCGATAAAATCTATAGTCAGCATTTTCGTGATTTTGGGCTGCACCTTATTGTTCTGATATGCGCCACGGCAAATCTTCTCGCTGCCTCTGGTTAACCAAAGAGCATGGCATCCATTTTCCACATAAAGCTCTGCAGTCAACTCTGGTCCGATGAGACACTGATCTACTGCCACCCGACCCTCTTCAAACTCCTGAAAATAGATTTCCGGATAGGGAGATTCTACCTGCAGGGCTCCGCTGGCATCTAAGCTTAGGGTCTCATAGGGCTCTGCTACCTTCTTTGCATTCTCCAGCAGCTGCTCCCCTGCCATAGCAAATTTATCCAGATCATAGCCAGGAAGGAAGATTCTTTTCTCTGAGTCATATCTTCCCATCCATACACCTTCAAGTCCTGCATTGCCCGGATGTTTTCCAGATTCTGGTGCCTCAATAAAGAAATGATTATCTAATGCCTTTCGCACGTACACTTCCTCGATAATCCGATAGTCGAAAGCGGATGTTTCCTCTTCTTCCGGCTCCTCCACAGCAGTACCTGCCTTTACCTGTTCTACCAGTTCCGCAGGATATAATTGAAGAATAATCTCCTCAGGAATATTCTTCTCTAACATTTCAGAAATTTTTTCTATATCTCTTTCCAGATTCTTTGATTCGCTCATTATTTTGCTCCTTTTCCTATAAAAGTATTGTGAAAACAATACTTGCTGTTTCTAATAAAGTAAAACACCTCTTTATCATAATGCCTTCAGGAAATAAGTGCAAGAACGAAGCAAATTTTCCCCTTACTTAGTTGAAAGGATGTTTCTGAACTTTCAGCGCATCATAGAGGGCCGCATCTGTCTGGTGGGTATAGGGTGAAGTCCAGAAAACACCCACAATACCCAGAGTACACAGATTCAGCAATTTCCAGGGAAGAAAAGACAAATCCAGCAGAAATGTGCGGAACTTATTTCCCATCATCATGGACTTGCTAAGGGCAAAAGCCTCTTGCATAGGCATATCCGGGTATTCTGCCAAAAGCAGGGGAATCATGCGATATTCATACATTTTCACAATGCCTGGCACAATAAAAAGCAAGGTCCAAAGTCCTACATAAAGATCGCGAAAGAACATAATCTTTACTACATTTTTATAGGCACGGTCAAATCCATAGCTTAACTCTCCCAATTCTGCCTTACCCTTGAGATTTTTATAGAAAAATCTCTGAGCACCAATTTCCATGGGGTTCAGAAGAATCGCTCCCCCTAAAAGCACCAGCCCCATAAGCAGCATACTGAGTCTTCCGGAACTATCTGGTAAAAATTCCCCCTCAAAAAGTATATAGCCAATATGACCAAACAGGCCAATTAAAACAGCGATCAAAAAGCATTTCCAATAATTTGCCCTAAATACACCCTTTGCTGTTCTTTTAATCTCTCTTCGATTCCACATAATAAACTCCTCCTTTTGACTAACCAACGATATTATTACAACTCATTACATTTATTTTTGTGATGAATCCATTATGCCTCCCCAACCTTTTCTGCAAAATAGCTTAATCTTAACAGAATATAAAAACAAAATGCCCTTTCCCACATTTACCTTTGTCTTTGATTAGGGTATAATTCTGACTTAAAGAAGAAAAAAGAAGGATTATAACAATGCGAGATTTATCCCATATTAAAAATGTTATCGTAAAGGTCGGCTCCAGCTCATTAACCGATGAAAGTGGCCGAATCAGCGATGAGAAGATGTTAAAAATCGTATCCCAGCTTGCCTATATGAAGCGAAAGGGATTGAATGTTATCCTGGTCTCCTCCGGAGCTCAGGCCGCTGGCATGGGCGTGTTGGGACTAAAAAAGAAGCCCAAGGAGATGGCCAAAAAGCAGGCCTTAGCTGCCATTGGCCAGGCAAAGCTTATGCAGCATTACGAGAATCTTTTTGGTATCTTTCAATTAAAATGTGCCCAGATTCTTGTAACCCACAGTGATTTTGACGACAGAAAGCGTCTGTCCCACCTGGAAAATGCCGTCACCTCCCTGGTGAAATATGGAGTCATCCCGGTTATCAACGAAAACGATACCCTGGCGGTAGATGAAATCGCCGTGGGCGATAATGACACACTGGCCTCCCTCATGGTCCCTGTGGTGGATGCTCATCTTCTGGTGCTTATGAGTGATATTGATGGCATGTACGATGACAATCCCAATGAAAACCCCCAGGCCCATCTGATCTCCCACATCGACAATGTGGAAGAGGTCGCCCATTTTGCCAAGGATTCTTCCAGCAATGTAGGAACCGGAGGCATGGTCACCAAGGTAAATGCTGCCCGTATCGTCAATGCCTACGGCTGCGATATGGCCATCATCAATGCCGGCAAGGACCATTCCCTGACCCAATTCATTGATGGGGAAGAGATCGGAACCCTCTTTGACGGACATCATGAAAGAGATCTGTCCGCCCGAGAGCATTGGATTCGCTACCGCAGCAATCCCAAGGGCAAGATTATCGTGGATGATGGAGCTTTCCAAAGTATCCAAAACAAACATACCAGCCTGCTGCCCCGAGGTATCGTAGAGGTAGAAGGAGATTTTATGGCAGGAGCTGTTACCGAAATCGTCAATACCCAAGGAATTTCCTGCGGAAAAGGTATTGTCAACTACTCCTCCGATGAAATCCGCCTGATTAAAGGCTTAAAAACAAATGAGATTGAAAAGGTACTGCACCATAAGGATTATGATGAAGTCATTCACGCCAACAATCTGGTGGTAATTAAAGAATAAAGAAAGGTGTACTGTCAGGAATTTTCTCCTAAACAGTACACCTTTTTTCTGTAAATTTTATAACTTATATTATGCTTTACATCAACCTGTATATCTCAGGGCCTCAATCGGTTTCTTCCTTGCCGCCTTATTAGCTGGGTAGATACCAAAGATAACTCCAATAGCTACGGAAAATGCCACAGACAGCCATACCACTGTTTTTGATACCGCATAGGCGGTTCCGATAACATTGCTCACAATCTTTATAGCGGCCACTGCCAGACCAATTCCCACAGCACATCCTAGAATACTGACTACAAGAGCCTCAATCAGAAACTGCAACATGATACTCCAATAGCCGGCTCCAATGGCCTTACGGATACCAATCTCACGGGTTCTCTCTGTCACCGATACCAGCATGATATTCATAATACCGATACCGCCTACCAGAAGAGAAATACCTGCAATGCCGCCCATCAGCATGGACATCATATTAGAGATACTATCTGCTGTTTCAGCAATACTGGACTGATTGACCACAGAATAGGCATCTGTATCATTGTCAAATCTGTCATTTAATTTCTGTGTCAGCACGGCCTCCGCCAAGGTCATATTATTCTCATCTGTCGCCGTCACATAGAAGTTCGTAACGCTGGTAGACACACTGTCTGTCAGACGGATCAGCGATGTGTAGGGAATATAAGCGGTATAATTCTCACCAAAGCCATAATTAGCTGCCGTTTTATCCTCAGCAAGAACCCCAATTACCGTATAGGAAACACCACTAAGTTTTACTGTCTCTCCCACAATATCGGTTCTTCCAAAGAGCTTGGTGGCCATATCATGATTCAAAACTGCCACATTGCTATGATTGTCCAGATCCGGATTGCTAAGAAATCTTCCATATTCCACTTCACTGCTCATGATATTCTGATAGTCCGGATTGGTTCCATTAACACTTACCGTCTTTTCCGTGTTGGTAGTACCGGAGGCGGTAACACTGGTGCTGGCATCCGGAGCTGCATATGCCAACTCATCACTTTCAATAAAGTCATAGAGTTCTGTATATTTTATAGGATTTCCCTTGTCATCAGAAATAGATACCATGAAAAGGTTGTTGCCCAGGGAATCAATGGATGACATAATACTGGAAGTCGCTCCATTGGTGAGGGATACCAATACATTCAAAGCCATAACACCGATGATGATACCCAGCATGGTAAGAAAGGAGCGCATCTTATTGGAAACAATAGCCTTCCATGCCATTTTAAAGGATTGCCAAATCATGAATGTGCCTCCTCTCCCCAGGGCGTCACATCACCATTTACCACATCTCTCACCTTTCCATCAAAAATACGGATACTGCGGGCCGCCTGCTTGGCTACGCCCTCATCATGGGTGATCAGTATAATGGTATTGCCCTGTTCGTGGAGCTCATGGAAAAGCTCCATGATTTCCTCACCGGTGCTGGAATCCAGGTTACCGGTGGGCTCATCCGCCAAAAACAGGGAGGGCTTGGTGGCAATGGCTCTGGCAATGGCCACCCTCTGCTGCTGTCCACCGGACAGCTCCGTAGGCTTGTGGTCCCCTCTCTTTTCCAGATGGACCCTGGCCAAAGCCTCCTTTACCCTTTTCTTTCTCTCTGACTTCTTCACTCTCTGATAAATCAGAGGCAGTTCAACATTTTCCTCTGCTGTCAGATTGCCGATCAGATTGAAACTTTGAAAAATAAAACCTATTTTTTTATTACGAATTTTTGCCAGTTCGGATTCTTTATAGGCTTCAATCTCCTGACCATCCAGATAATAATGACCGGAATCCGCCGTATCCAGACAGCCGATAATATTCATCATGGTAGATTTACCACTACCGGAAGGACCGATAATACTGACAAATTCGCCTTCTTTTACATGAAGATTTGCGTGATCCAGGGCATAGACGGTAGAATCTCCTACCTGATATACTTTGGACACGTCTACAAGCTTAATCATAGAGCGCCTCCTTTAGTTACCACCAGGGCCGCCGCCCATGTCTCCGCCGCCATCGCCGCCTGGGCCACCGCCCATATCGTCACCACCGCCTTCTGGGCCGCCGCCCATATCGTCGGTATCCATGGTGTAATAAGATATCGTATCGGAATCACTACTGTCACCGCTGGTATCCATATAATATACGGTATCCCCTTCACTCAATCCACTGGTGATCTCCACCTGGGAATCGTTAGAAAGGCCCGTCTCCACATCAACCTTACCGGAAAGGTTGCCTTCCCCATCCTGTTTGGTATATACAAAAGATTTACCTCCAGCTGACTGAAGCGCTGACAAAGGAATCAGCACGGCATCATCAGATTCTGCAATATTAATGGTAGCGGAAGCACTCATGCCCAGCATCATATTGTCATCCTTAGGAATCGAAATATCTACTGTATATTTTGTGGTACTGCCACTGGTATTTCCCTGGGTATCGATATTGGTCACGGTTCCGGTATATTCCTGCCCGGAAATAGCATCCAAGGTAACCGTAGCCGTCTGTCCCTCTTTAATAGAAAGAATATCCAACTCACTGACGCTCAAAGACACCTTGTAGGAATCACTGGTAGAGAGTGTGCACACAGTGGATGAACTGGTGTTGTAGCTTCCTACACTATATTTCTCATCGGAGGAGGAAGATGAGGAAGAAGAACCTGAGCCGGAAGCATCTCCCATATCCTGAGTATCCTGCTCCTGATTGTCCTGGTTATCTTCCATAGCATCCGTTTTTGCAAATTTAGCTACGATGGTCATGCGGCTACCATCACTGTTAATCGTCCAACTATAAGTTGAACCATCAATAACCGGTGTATGATCTGAACTGAACTGGTAACCATCCAAAGCTTTCAGTTCTATCGTAGCAGTGTAAGCTACTCCTTCTTGGAAGGCACCATTACAATTCCAGGTAATGCTAGTTACTTTATAACCAGCTCCGCTAGTGTCACCTTCCGAAATACCTTGAATTCCAACTTCCCCAGTCTCCGGTACCGGAATCTGCAAAGCATCGAAATTTTCAATCGTCTGGATTGTGGTAGGAGTAGGCGTATCCGTCGGATCCGCTGTGCTATCATCATCTGCATCTGTCGAATCCGTTGGCGTAGGTGTAGGCGAATCTGCCGGATCTGTTGTAGTATCATCATCTGTAGATAATTTCTCCACCCGAACACCGCTATTTCCACCATTACCTACCTGACTTCCCGTAGTACAGGTCATTACGGTATATTCCGAAGATGCTCCATAGGATCCTGTCATTCCAGAACTAATGCTTGCTGAAGTCTGGGTTGCTCCATCTGAACTATCAGAATCAGAACTATCAGAAGAACCAGAATTGCTACTGGAACTGTTGGAGCTTTTTGAACTGTCAGAACTATCGGAATCACTGGAGCTTCCAGATGAACCGGAAGAGGATCCAATCTCAGCACCCTCGGTCAAATTGATGCTGCTTACAATACCATCGGAAGTGGCTGTAATCTCCAAAGTCTCGTGAATGGAATTCAGCTCTACTTTTCTATTAATAAGCTGGGTTCTGATCTCTGTCAGCTCCTCCTTCTGAAGATCTGTATATTTGCTGGAAGCCAACTTCTTTGCAATGGTATCCAGATTTTCATTCACTTCCGTGAGTTCCTTAGCTACAGAGGCCTTAGTTACTGTGGCCAGAACCTGACCGCTGGTTACCGTGTCCCCTTTTTCTACCTTTACCTCGTCAACCACAAGACCGGATAAAGCTTTGATATCTACACTATCTGATGTGGTCAACTTACCAGTTCCTGTTACATTGGAGTTGATACTGCCCTTTTCCGCTGTCGCTGATGCAATGGTCGTCGATGTTTCTTGGGATGCACTTTTCTTTGCCATTATTTTAGGCATGGCATAGGCAGAACCTGCGCCAAGCGCAACAACCACTACCGCAGCAATAATGATCCCCTTCTTTTTTCCGCTTTTCATAATTTTCCCCTTTGTCTTTCTGATTCTTTTTATACTTTTTTAATATATCATAAATTATGCCACATATCTTAATAAAAATCTGTGAGCAAATAATGAATTCTGTATGAGAGACCTCTCATATTCCCCTTCCTATCCTTATAAAATCCTGCTATTCCATATTGTTATGGGAAATAAAGAAATAAATTACTATTTTTTTCTTCATTTTAACGTCTACTTTACTACGCCAAAAGCAATCGTTGTTTTGTGCTAAATTCGAATTATTTCATTCTCGCTATTCTCCCTGCACTAGGATATACTGATACCATCAAAACGGAAACCGGTTCTGTAATTCTTATGATATGTATATGAAGCCCCAGAAATGCTTCATAACAGGAAAGGGATACATTATGATTTTTGGAGAAAAAAATATAGAGAAACCGATTCGTTGGGCAATGGTAGGAGGCGGCAAAGGCAGCCAGATCGGATATATCCACCGCTCAGCAGCATTACGGGATTTTAACTTTGAACTGGTAGCAGGCGCTTTCGATATTGATCCGGAAAGAGGAAAAGAATTTGGTGCTAATCTTCATGTTGCACCGGATCGTTGCTATACCGATTACAAATCCATGTTTGAGGCAGAAGCCAAAAGAGAAGACGGCATTCAGGCAGTTTCCATTGCCACTCCCAACTTCACACATTATGAAATTGCAAAAGCTGCTTTGAAAGCAGGACTTCATGTATATTGCGAAAAGCCTCTCTGCTTCACCACAGAACAGGCTGAGGAATTGGAAGCTCTGGTAAAAGAAACCGGAAAAGTAATGTTTATTTCCTATGGATATGCCGGTCATCAGATGATTGAAGAAGCCAGACAGCTAATCGCCAATGGTGACTTAGGCAAAATCCGTATCATCAATATGCAATTTGCTCACGGCGCGCACAATGTTGCAGTAGAGAAAAAATCTGCCGGAACTGCTCGGCGTGTAGATCCGAAAAAATCTGGTCCCGCCTACGTTCTTGGTGATGTAGGAACCCATATGATCTACCTTACAGAGGCTATGATGCCAGAATTGAACATCAAACGTCTTATGTGTAAGAAAGAAACCTTTGTTGAGGGCCGTCAGTTGGAAGACAATGCTATGACCACTATGGAATATGATAATGGCGCTGTTGCCTATATCTGGTCCAGCTGTGTCAATGCAGGATCTGAGTTTGGTTTCCGTTTCCGTATCGTGGGAGAAAAAGCTTCCATCGCATGGGACGCTGAACATCCCAACCAGTTAGCTTATGAGGTGCAAGGTAAACCCCAGAGCGTTATGAACCGTGGCAACGCTTATCTCTATGACAGTGCTCTCACCAATGACCGTATCGGCGGTGGCCATCCGGAAGGACTTTTCGAGTCCTGGAGCAATCTGTATACACTCTTTGCAAAAGCTATTGATAAAAATGAAAAGGGCGAAGCTATTGATTTCGCTTATCCCGATATCCATGCCGGCGTTCTCGGTGTGAAATGGGTAGAAAAATGTGTAGAATCCGCAGACAAAGACTCCGCTTGGGTTGACTACGAATAATAAACAGCACAGTTGAAAATTTAAAATTAACTGTGACTATGTAATAGAGGAGAAAGATTATGAGTTCAGATATGAATGATTTCGATATGCCGGTAGCTTCATTTAATCCTAATCCAATGAAGCTTGGACTTTTTACCGACGGACTTCCGGATATGCCTTTCGAGCAGGTCCTTGACGAAGCTGTAAAAATGGGAATTCAGGTGTTGGAAATTGCCACAGGTGGTTACTCCTGCGCCCCCCACCTGGATATGGAAAAACTCTTACATGATGCAGGCGCACGCCGTGACTTCATGAATGCCATTGAGAGCCGTGGTCTGGAGCTTTACGCTCTCAACTGCTCTGCAAATGCCATTGGCCCTGGTGAGCGCTGGGCAAGCCATGCACCAGATGTATTAAACACCTTCCGTCTGGCAGAGCTTTTAGGTGTAAAACATGTAGTGGCTCAGTCCGGACTTCCGGCAGGCGGCCCTAATGACGAAACCCTAAACTGGGTCATCCACACTTTCCCACCAGAAATGATGGATGTACTGAAATATCAGTGGGATGTGGCTATTGATTTCTGGGGCAAGGCTGCAGATTTGGCAAAAGCTTCCGGTGTAGAGACCATCGCCTTGGAAAATCATCCTATGAACCTGGTTTACAATGTACCGACTGTTCTGAAACTGAGAGAAGCGGTAGGCGATATCATTGGTTTGAATCTGGATCCCAGCCATGTCTTCTTCATGGGCGGCGATCCCCTGGCAATGGCTCGTGAGCTTTGCAAAAAGAAAGCGATTTACCATGTACATGGCAAAGATTCCCGTATCAATGAACATATTAAAGGATTGGATTGCTATGAGCAGGGAATCTACAATGGCCCAGCAGTAAAACGTTCCTGGAACTATGTTGCAGTTGGCTATGGGCATGATGCCCTCTGGTGGAAGACCTTCTTTGCAACCCTAGCTGAAGGAGACTATCACGGACCGGTATCCATCGAGGTGGAAGATCCTCTGATGCCAAATAACCTAATCGCCATTCAAAAATCAGCAGCATTTTTACATGAGACAATGTTGAAATAAGTCTCTAAAATTACAAAAAAATCACCCATTCTTAAGATAATGTAACTTTTCACGCAATGATCATCATTAGAGAGGAGACAACCCTATGAAGATTGCATTTGACGGAAGTGCTTTCTGGGAAACAGGCATGACCTACCAGGAGCAGTATGATGTAGTAGCTAGAGCAGGATATGAATATATTAATCCCTATAATGCAGATTTCCCAGGTTTCTGGAAACGCCCCAAAGCAACCAACGAAGAGGTGCTTTGGCATAAAAAAGCAATTGCTGATGCAGGACTAAAAATCGCATCCTTAACCACCGGTTTCCATTGGCAGGATCCCGACGAATTCGTTCGTCAGTATGCGGTAGACTGCTGGAAACGTATGTTTGAAATCGGCGAACTTATGGATATCCGTGTATTCAATACAGAATTAGGACCTGGCCGTGATAATCCTGAGCTCTGCGAAGCAAAACTCATGCGTTCTCTGGATGAACTGGTACCGATTATGGAAGAAAAAGGAATTCGTCTGGATATCCAGGCACATCCGGATGATTTCTATGAATTCAACAATGATGCTTATGATATCATTCGTTACTATGACAGCCCCGCTCTGGGATATCTTTACTCTATCCCTCATACCTTCCACTATGATGGCGGCAAGGGCAATATCGAGCATAATCTGAGATATTCTCGCAAACATCTGAAACATGTGCTTTTTGCAGATACCTATGATTATACCAAACTCTTCCGTTACAATATCAACCCGGCACCTCTCTATGCAAATGGTTCCGTACGTGCCCATGCCCATATCGGTCACCTGGGCGAGGGCGATATCGATTTCGATCGTATCTTCAAGACACTGCGTGAGATTGGCTTTAATCAGCAGGAAGATACCATCGCAACCTTTAACCCACTGGGCTTCCCAGAAAGAGCTCTCTCCGACGGAACACGTACAAGAGAAATCATCGAGAAGAATCTTGTAGGCGTACCGGATATTACAGAACCTATGCCGGAGGATTTCGGAATTTACGCAAGATAAATTATAGGTGAAGCTTACTTTACCATCTTAATTACCCTAAAAAACCTTTTATCTAATTTTATAATTCCCTACAGAAGAAGCTGCCACTGGCAGCTTCTTCTGTATACTTAAAATATTTTTTCTGATTTTTGTGCTTATTATCTCCCTGTGCTTTTGCACATATTTATATTTTTTTCTGAATAAATACAGGATCTGCCACCATCTTTATCGTTACTTTTTTCGCCATTTCTCAACTTCCCTCTGTCTTTATTTGTCTTCTTGTCTGTGCTACACTTTACATGTGTCTAGCATAGCACATTTGCTTTCCATGTACTATAGCACATAATTATCTAAGATTCATTTATGACACACTTTTACTATATAAAGCACATAAGATGAGACACATAAAAAGAAAGGAATTATCTATGAAATTAATGATTGCATCCGATATTCACGGATCCCTATATTATTGCCAAAAAATGCTGGAAGCTTTTGAACAAGAAAAGGCTGACCGGCTCTTACTTCTGGGCGATATTCTCTACCATGGTCCCAGAAATGATCTGCCAAAGGAATATGCTCCCAAGGAAGTAATTTCTCTTTTGAACGAAAGGAAGCAAAATATTTTCTGCGTCCGAGGCAACTGCGATACCGAAGTAGACCAGATGGTGCTGGAATTCCCCATCATGGCCGACTACTGCATTCTTCCCTATAAAGATCATTTGATTTATGCCACCCACGGCCACAATCATAATTTAAAAAATCTCCCTCCTTTGCAGAAGGGAGACATCTTGCTCCACGGTCACACCCATATTCCCGCATGGACGGAATTCGGTGAAAACCAACTTTATGTAAATCCTGGTTCCATATCTATTCCCAAGGAAGACAGCGCTCACAGCTATATGATCCTAGATGATGAAGGCTTCCATTGGAAGGATCTTACCGGAAAAGAATACCACAGCCTAGCCTAAGTGATTAAACCGAAGCCTTTAACTATTCCTTTAGCTATTCTTTAGCCTTCGGGTATAGTTTCTCATCTGTTTCACGCCATAGATCATAACCAAAAGTTCTGTAATGGGCATGGCAAACCAGATGGTGTCCGCCTTGCTGATCAAGGGTAAAATCATGATCAGCAGTCCACTGATCACCATGCCTCGGGCTACTGATACGATAAATGCCGCCTTAGGTTTCATGATGGCCTGAAAATAATACGTTGAAAAGATATTAAAAGGCAGAATCAGGAAAGAAATTCCATAGGCTCTTATAATAGCTGGCGCCATAGCCAATATCGTCTCTGTCGGTGTCATAAAAATTCGAATATAGAGATTAGGACAAGCCAAACTTAAAGCCGTCCAAAAAATTCCAAAAGCAAAAGCGGTTTCCAGGGCTAACTTCAGAGTCTGGCGAATCCGCTGCCCCTTCCCTGCCCCATAATTGGTAGAAATAATCGGCTGAGCCGCCTGTCCTACACTATAGGCGCAGCATTGTACAAATGTACTAACATTGATAATGGGGCCATAAATAGAAAGAGCATCCGATCCCAGATATTTCATGATCTGACGGTTAAAAAGTACTGTCAGAATGCCCATAGCCACATCAATAAAAAATGTAGAAAATCCCGTAACAGAGATTTCCCTTAGTTTTTTCCAAAGAGACTCTACCCTTACCAGGCGCAAAGTATTCTTCTTACTGACAAAATGCGTCATCATTACCAGGAAAGAGATGACAGCCCCAAGGGCAGTAGCCAAGCCAGCTCCATAAATCCCCATATCACAGCCAAAGACGAAGAAATAATCCCCAAACATATTAAAGACGCCTCCAGACAGCACCCCTATGGTGGCCAGGCCCGGATTCTTATCATTTCTTAAAAAAGCTGCTAGCATCTGGTTCAGCAAAAAGAGGGGAAAGACCCACCTGATAGGAATCATATAGGTTTCTGCCAGCTGCAGAAGGCTTTCGTCCGCTCCAAAAAAGATAAGCACCGGCTTTTCAAAGCAAATCAGTCCCAGCCAGGCAAGGGCAGATAACATAATGGCTCCTATAACTGCCGCTGTGAAATACTGATTTTCACTGCCATCATTCTTCTCATGAGTTCCTCTTCTCATGCTAAAAAGCACACTTCCGCCAATTCCCATGAGCAATCCCAGACTGTAAATAATATTCCATACCGGTGCCACCACCGCCAAAGCCGCTGTTCCCTCCGGCCCCTGGTACTGGCCTACCATAGCCATGTCCACCACCGAATAGATGGAAGTAATCAAGGCACTGCCAAAGGCAGCCGCCAGGTACTTAAAGTAGATCGGTTTGATCTTATCATTCAGAAAATCCATTTTCTTTCTCCCTATTTCCATGTATTTTTCCAAATTAGATTGTCTGGAGAAGGCCTTGACCAATTTTGCTATTAGGAGATTTCAATGAAATTTTCTAGCAGCAAAAAAGCCAGATAAGAAACAGACATCTCAGTCCGTCTCTTATCCGGCTGTTATTTCTTCGAACAACGCACCCTCCGAGTACACAGGGATTATGACATAAAAATCCGGCCCCTGTCAAGCACCTTGTAGGCTCCTCATAAAATAATAGTAATATATACTTCCTAGAATCTGTTTTTAGTAAAATATTACGATTATCTTCTTTTCATTATCACATTCTTGCGCATTTTGTACAAGAAAATGATAAGATTTCTCATTTACACATCGTGCTCATTATGCAATAATACATATAAATCCAATGAACTTCATTTCATTATTGTCATTATTAATAATTAACTTCATTATTAAGTGCCATTTTTTAGCAATAATGACGAAGTGTGCATTGTGTTTTCCGGGAGAACTTTTTACACGTTCTAAATCTTATCAAATTGGGATGCCGCCTGATGAAATAAGATGATTTTCGCCCCTTGGTGCACGTTCCATGTTCATGTGCCCTAAAACGAAAAAGAAAAAGGAAGAGAGAGATTTTTCAAAGGAGGGAACACTAATGAAAAAAAGAAAACTTTTAGCCCTGACACTTGCAGCTGCAATGACAGTTACCTGTGTTGCCGGATGTGGTAGCTCATCAAGCTCTGACAGTTCCGACAGCTCCAGCGATTCTTCATCAAGCTCTGACAGCTCCTCAGCATCTGACGGTGATTACA
This sequence comes from Lachnospiraceae bacterium, assembly GCA_963594675.1. GTDB lineage: Bacteria > Bacillota > Clostridia > Lachnospirales > Lachnospiraceae > Ruminococcus_G. The sequence continues at coordinate 45,904 of CAVBGA010000096.1, read as the reverse complement.
AAATCAGCGTTATCCTGAAGACCCTGTCTGCTGAGTATTGGCAGTATGTAAAAGCTGGATGTGACGCAGCAGCTAAAGATCTGGGCGTGGAAGTAGAGGTAAAAGGTCCGCCATCAGAGACATCCTATGATGAGCAGCAGAACATGATCGAAACTGATCTTAGTTCCGGTTCCTACGACGCATTGATCATTGCACCACTTCAGAGCGATCAGGCAGCAACCCTGATTTCTGGTACAGATACTCCGATTTTCGCTGTAGATACCAACATTGATGCACCTGAAGTTAAATCCTTTATCGGTACAGGTAATGAGGAAGCAGCAGCGCTCGGCGGAGAAGCAGCTGTTGAAGCCGCTAAAGAAGCTGGTTGGGAAACTATCGAAGCAATCGAAATCTGTGGTGTACAGGGTGACGCAACCAATACCGCTCGTTACGAAGGATACAAAAAAGGTGTTAACGATGCAGGTGGTACTTTCCTTGAGGAAGAGACCCAGTATGCTGATGCTGTAGCTGACAAGGCTGTAAACTGTATGGAAGCTATTATGCAGAACCATCCAGAAGGTGTTGCTATCATCTGTGCAAACAACGACGACATGGTTATGGCAGCAGCTCGTGCAGCAAAAGACAATGATGCTTATAAGAATACTATTTTCCTCGGATTCAACGGTGACAAAGCAGCCTGTGAAGCAATCCTTAGTGGAGAAGAGACAATGTCTGTAATCCAGGATGCATACGGCATGGGATATAAAGCCGTACAGGCAGCAGTAGACTCTCTCAATGGTGAGGAACTTGATTCCTTCATCGATTCTGGTTCAGGTGTAGTTGATAAAGACAGTGCACAGGATCGTCTTGACGAGCTGGCAGGTTACCTGAGCTAAGAAAAAAAATTCTTTATGAACCTTTCTTAAAACCTTTTAAAACTTTTTGTAACCCCAAAAAGATGGCGTGACTGGAATTCCAGTCACGCTGTCTTTTTTTCTTTATTTCGTTAAAATTCCAACTCAAGTTTCTTAAAAATCAGGATGGTTGCACCAAATCCTACTGCCAGATACAAAAGAGTCATGAAAAGATTCATAGGATTGATGCTGCCAAGCCAGATTTGCTGAATCAGATTTCCCACTGAGGTTGCGCTTGTCCAATTCCACAGGCTATGTTCTCTTATGAAATCAATGTTAATAAAATGCTCAAATATGGTTCCTAATAGGCTATTGCTAACAAAAACGTAGACCAAAACGCCCCAGATTGCTTTTTGCGACCAATAGATTACAATCATGGCCAAGGTAACCGCCATCATAACCTCTATCCATGCTGTGAATTGAGTTTTCGCTAGGATTTCCAGTGCAAATCCACCCTCCGTTTTCCCCAAGGCTGTAAAGAAAAGAAGGGGAACCATGGTAAAAAACAGAATATCGAAGAAACTGATAATTGCCAGGTCCAGCCATTTCGTTACTACCAGTTTGCCTCTTCCCATTCCCATGCCGATGGCGGCCTGCATGCTTTTCGCACGCAGATCGTCACCAAAACAATAGAAGAGATTAAAGATCATCATTGGAACAGTATAGATAAATAGATAGCTGGCGATTCCCACGGTCAGGTAGATTCCTGTAGCTCTGTGGGATGCTCCCACTGCCATATAGTCATACATATCGATAACCGAACAGCCAAGGGTTGCGATTAGTGCCAGAATCATAAGCACGATTCTAGATTTTTTTGTAAGTATGCGGTAAATATCCGCTTTCATAAACGAAATCATTCTTTTCCCTCCTTCTCTTTTACCACACTGCAATTCTTGCCTTAGGAGCAAGGTACATACCGTCACCCTTTTTCACTCCAAATGTCTCATAGAATTCCTCAAACTGCTGTACTGTTACATTTGTTCTAAGGAAACCAAGAGGATGTTCGTCTTCGGAAAGAGCCTTCAATTCCGTACTCAAGGTTCTGCATACGGTAAATGTGGTTCCATAAGCCTGGAAGTATTTCTTATAATCAAATCCTTCCCTTTTCTTTGCAATTGCCAGGCCACATTTCATACCACCCATGTCCGCAATCGCTTCTCCCTTAATCTGGTCACCAGAAATACTTTCATAATCTCTGAAAACCGCCAGAGAGGAATAATATTTGGTAAGTTTTCCTACTCTCTTCTGGAAATTCTCCTCATCTTCCTGAGTCCACCATTTCTTCTGGTTACCATCCTTGTCATAGAGGTATCCTGAGGTATCGAATGCATGAGAAATCTCATGTCCGATTACCAAGCCCAGTCGACCAAGATTCTCTTCATAGGACGCATCCAGACTAAAGAGACTGTCTGCTGCCGTAATACCCTCATAGATATAAACGGAATTGCTGGTAGGATCATAACAGGAATTCACATCTGTCGTAGGAACCTGCTTCAAATCCCAATCCATTTTATTTACTGTTTGGTTAATCTTATCTGCACCTTTTTTCAGCTGATACTCCTGCATAGCGGAAACCGCATCCAGGAGAGTATCTCCTTCAAAGTCCAGTCCTGCATAATCATCCATCTGATCCGGATATACCACACGCACAGTAATACATTTCAGTTTTTCAATAGCCTTTGCCTTAGTGGCATCAGACATCCAGTCTTCATCCTGAATGATTTCCTCATAGCTCTCCAACATCTGATTGACCATATTGGTCAGGTACTCTTTCTTCTCAACAGAGGAATACTGGAGAATGTACATTTCTTCAGAAAGTACTTTCATATATTTATTTAGAAGATCCTGTGTGATTTTCTCCTCATCTGTCAGCTGATCCTCCATTCTCTTCTCGATTCCATCATCGGAATCCTCTTCCGTAGTATCCTCCTTCTTTTCGAAATAGGTTACATACTCATCATAATAATCTCTGGACATAAGGGGCAGTGCATTCATAATCGTATGTACCATGTAATAGGATTTAATCCGCTCCAGATTACTCTCCTTATAGTAATCTCCTACCGCCTGCACATATTTTGGTTCCCATACGGTGTAGTTCTTGGAATCTCCATAGCCATAATGCTCCAGAATTTTAAAGAGGGGATAAGATCCTGTCATATTCGCTAATTCCTCTTTGCTTTTCTGATGATTATATGCTTTCTTTTCTGATACTCCATTTTTTATATTCATGGCATAGTTGCTTTTTGCTAATAAAATGTTCTCAAGAGCCCAACACTCTTTTACCATTTTCTTTGCTTCTTTTGCACTATAACCATATTCTTTCAACACATCGGTGACAATCGCCATCTCATAAGTCTGCACAAGCTCATCACTGAGTTTTTCTGTATTAGAAGTAGATACCTCTGCCAGATCTGACCGGATCATCACCGCATTTTTATTGGATCCGTCATATGCTCCCTCTACGGAGAAGGGCAAGAGATAGTCCTTACTGAAGCACAAACCATCTTCATTGATCAGGTAATTGTCCATATCCTCCATACTATCAATTTTCTGAATCGCCTGGATATATTTCTCAAGAGGTTTGGTTCCCTCCTCATTACGCTGATCCCAATCAGAAGCCAACCGGACAAACTGGGAATACAGCTCCGTTACATGATCGTTGGTCTTCTGATCCACATCTGTCTCTGTTTCTTTAAATTCTCCCCCATTGATTGCTGTATTGGCCATATTATTTTTCTGCTCCAATATCGTGTCGTCATTTTCATCAAAGGTAGAAGTCTGATTATACTTTTGGGCCTTGTCAACAGAAGCCAAGAGCCAGTTTTTATTTATCGCTGCAGCGAAATCATCCTTTTTGCTTACTTTTTTATTTTTAGAAACACTGCCGATCACATCCGAGTTTACCCACTTGGAATCCTTAGTGATGGTTGCATTCACATCCATTTTGCTGGAAACGAAATTATTCATATCTGTTTCCACAGAATCTACCGAGCAGCCGGTGAGAAATGATCCCACCATCATGGTACATAGTAGGAGGCATACCCCCTTTTTCACACTTTTTTTCATATCGATCTTGTTTTTTCCTTTCTTTTTCGCAACTAATTTCTATACGATTAAAAATCCCTGTTAGAAATCTAACTCCTTTTTCTTAAAACATCTGCAAGCCAGAAGCAAGGCCAGTACCAGATAAATCAGCACCACCATCAACTGCTTTCCGTGAAAAGTTCCTGCCTTCATACCTTCGGCAAAGTTTACCAGGTTAAATCCCGGAAAGAAACTTTCCAAATTTATGCTTGCCAACCAGGTATATTTCCCCACCAAAAAGCCTGCAAGGCGGCTTAATGGGCGAAAACACAGAAGAAGGAAAATAAGTTGTCCCACTCCCAGGTGAAGACTACGATAGATGAAAATCATCAGGATAGACACCATCACCATTACCAAAAGTCCGCTGGAGAGACTGGCTGCAAGCACCACCATTATTGCCTGAGATTTCAGAAAAACCCCATTGATTGCTCCAATTCCCAGCATGAGTAACTCAATGCTCAGAATATCAACTAAAACGAATACTGCCATTTCCAGCCATTTCGCCAGAATCAAATGTCTTCTTTCTAATCCTCTTCCCAAGACAATTTGCATGGTCTTTGCCTGCAAATCTTCTTCGAAGATAAAGTTCAGCTGAAACGCTACCAGCAGAGGAACTGCCATGGATAAAACAAGTTCTATCTCATCACCAAGGCTTGCATAGTTAAAATATTCCTGCCAAGAGAAAATCACGGTAATCACTGTGATCCCCACCATAAACAAGGCCCATACGATCCAAATAGGCACCCGATGAAATAATCGGTTCAAATCCGCTTTCAAATAATCTTGCATTATTTTTCACCTCCGATAACATCAAAGTAGAAATCTTCTAGGCTAAGGCTTTCCTTGCTCTCTCCCTGAATATCGATTCCTGCTGCCTCAAGGGCCTCCTTTGCTTTTTCCAGATTCTCCACAGAAATCTTTACCACATTTTTCTGGGTAGCCAAATCTTCCTGAGAAATCACTCTCTCCACCCGGCCATTATTTACAATGCCAAAACGATGAGCAGTATTTTGCAGTTCTCCCAAAATATGAGAAGACACGATCACGGTCATACCATATTCCTCATTCAGTTTCTGAATCAACTTACGAATATCTGCGATACCCTGAGGATCCAAACCATTGGTAGGCTCATCCAGTATCAAAATTTCCGGATTGCCCAGGATAGCATTGGCAATACCAAGCCTTTGCTTCATACCCATGGAATATTGTTTGAATTTTTTCTTCACTCCCTGGAGTCCCACAATCTCCAGCACACGATTCACTTCATTCTTATCTTTAATGCCTTTCATGCGGCAATAATATTTCAGGTTCTCCTCCCCGGTCATATAAGAGAAGAAATTATTTCCGATCAGAAAACCAATCTTACTTCTTCCCACCTTCAGGGAATCCTCCGGATCTCCAATATGAAGTTCCCCTGCTTCAAAATCGGAAAGTCCCAAGATTACCTTAAACATGGTGGTCTTTCCCGCACCATTCTTACCCACCAGGCCGAAGATATCGCCCTTGTTAATGTCAATACTTACATTCTCTAAAACTTTATTTTTTCCGTAACTTTTATCGATCTCCTTCAGAGAGATTACTGTTTCTGCCATATATGTTTTCTCCTTTTCAAAATGTCCTTTGTTTTTATATTTGTATTTTATCCTGGAACTCTTACAGCAACAATGGAGATAGATTAAAGAAAACTTAACGTATGATTATAAAAGACTGTTTCTGATGTGATAAAGTTTTTGGGTGATAAAGAAGAGCCCCCTCTAAAAAGTCCATTGCGTCATGTTTCTTAAGGCGCAACAGGCTAGCTTCAAGAAGAAGTATCTGAGCTGCGCAGCAGTGAATCGATGCTTCTTCTTGATAATAAGCGCCTGCAAGCCGCAAGAAACATAGCGGACTTTCTTAGAGGGAGCTCTTCGTATTCTTTCTTAGATGTGTCTCTTCAAACTCTTTACAGAATATCAATATACTCTCCTGCCAGTGCTTTATTCATGCTCCGAACAGCACAGAATTTTCCACACATACTACAGGTATCACTATGATCCTCCTCCGGGCTTCTGCTGTCCCGGATGGCTCTGGCTGTCTCAGGATCCAATGCACATGCATACTGGGCTTCCCAATCCAGTTTTTGTCTGGCCTCAGCCATACGATCATCAATATCTCTTGCTCCCGGTACACCTTTGGCAATATCTGCCGCATGAGCCGCAATTTTCGAGGCAATGATTCCCTGTTTTACATCATCTACATTAGGCAGTGCCAAATGCTCTGCCGGTGTTACATAGCAGAGGAAGGCTGCTCCACTCATGGCCGCCACAGCACCACCGATAGCGCTGGTGATATGATCATAGCCTGGAGCGATATCTGTCACGATAGGGCCCAATACATAGAAGGGAGCTCCCATACAGATACTCTGCTGTACTTTCATATTGGCAGCTACCTGATCCAGAGGCACATGTCCCGGACCTTCTACCATTACCTGAACATTATGTGCCCAGGCTCTTTTTGTTAATTCTCCAAGTCTTACCAGCTCTTCTATCTGGCAGACGTCCGTTGCATCAGCCAGGCAGCCTGGTCTGCAGGCATCTCCCAAGGATATAGTTACATCATATTCCTCGCAGATATCCAAAATTTCGTCGTAGTATTCGTAGAAGGGATTTTCCTCTCCTGTCATACTCATCCAGGCAAATACCAGACTTCCGCCCCGGCTGACAATGTTCATTTTTCGTTTATGTTTTTTGATCTGATCAATTGTTTTTCTTGTAATTCCACAGTGAAGTGTGACGAAATCCACACCATCCTCGGCATGCATTCGAATCACATCTACGAAATCTTTGGCGGTCAAAGTCGCCAAATCTCTCTGATAATGGATGACGCTGTCATAAACGGGAACAGTACCGATCATTGCCGGACATTCACTGGTTAATTTCCTTCGGAAGGGCTGTGTATCACCATGACTGGACAGATCCATAATGGCCTCTGCACCCATATTTACAGCGCTCATTACCTTCTGCATCTCAATATCATAGTCCTTACAATCCCTGGAAACCCCCAGATTTACATTAATTTTTGTACGCAGCATGCTGCCGACTCCCTCCGGATTCAAGCAGGTATGATTCCTGTTTGCGCAGATGGCAACCTTGCCCTCCGCTACCAGCTTCATCAGCGCCTCGGACGTCATATGCTCTTTTTCGGCAACTGCCTGAATCTCAGGAGTCACAATGCCTTTTCTTGCTGCGTCCATCTGTGTTGTATAATTTCTCATAGAAATCTCCTTTCTGCCTTATGGCTTTTTCTTTGCACAACACTTTTCTATTGCGACAGAAGGTGGTGCCCCCAATCTGCCGCATCTCCGTCCCTATAAGAGACAAGAGCTGCTATACCCGACTAATCTCATTAGCAAGACCGCCTTTTTGCAAGACCTTTACCAAGAAATAAGCCAGAATACTGCCAACCACTGTAGAAACAAGAAACGGCACAATGTAGACAAAAAGCCCTGCCGGCTCCAAGCCCATAAGGAGCTTTGCTACCGGATATGCTGCAAGTCCACCCAGAACGCCGGTGCCGAAGGCTTCTGCACAGCAGGTCATCCAGACTTTTTTGCATACCATGTAAACCAGTCCGCAGCAAAGAGCTCCTACCATACTTCCTGGAAATGCCATAAAGCTTCCAAGGCCCAGAAGATTTCTTAGCAAACTTGCACAAAAAGCGATTCCCACGCCCCATCCGGGACCTAAGATCACTGCTGCCAGGATATTTACCATGTGCTGAACCGGTGCGCATTTGCTGCCAAGAACCGGAAAGCTGATTAAACTTCCCACAACAGCAAGGGCTGTCAACACACCCGCCAAAGCAAGCTTTCTAACTGTGTCCTTCTCTTTCATCTTGTTTCATCCTCCATATTCAGTTTTTGTCAGCAAAAAAGCGAATATACCAATTCGGCATATCCGCTTAATAAACAATACAAAAAATACTGCATCCGCTATATCCCTACGTTGGCATTATCCAAATCAGGTTACGGGTCCAAACCACAAAGTCTGTTCTCAGCCTGCTGACGGCAAGCTCCCCTTTTTAATTTTGCTAACTGACGTCATTGTAGCACCTATCTTTTTACATGGCAAGGGCCAAATACCAGCTCCCCTTCATTTTATGATTTTTTTGATTACAATGTGCCTTCTTCATATTCCCATAATTTTCTCTGGACAATCTTACATAAAATAGTTATAATTCTAACTGTTTGAATTCTAATTATTTGCATGTAGAAAGGACAATCATGGATCACTCATTTCACTATCTGAGTATGGCAAACCAAATGCTGATTCAAAAAGCATTATTGGAACATATCAAGGGTTCCGGATTAACTTTAGGCCAGCCCAAAATTCTGGATTTTCTAAAAGAACATGACGGAAGTACCCAGAAAGAAATCGCTGCCGGATGTTTTATTGAAGCAGGATCTTTAACCTCACTTCTTAATAAAATGGAGAAAAAGGGCCTGATCCAACGCCGAACCTTAAATGGCAACCGACGAAGCTTCCACATTTTCATGACTGAGGAAGGAAAAAGGAAGCAGGAGCTGATTGACCAGGTATTTACCAAGATTGAAGAAAAGGCACATAAGAATATTTCAGAAGAAGAATTCTCCATGTTTCTGTCTGTATATGAAAAAATATATGCAAATTTACAGAAAAAAAACGAGGAGGAACTTTATTATGAATAAGCTGAAACGCTATCTTATCTTTCTGGTGGGACTTTTTGTCAATTCTCTAGGTGTCAGTCTCATCACCAAGGCCAGTCTGGGAACATCACCGATTTCATCTATTCCCTATGTATTGAGCCTGAAATACCCGCCTACCCTGGGTAATTTCACCATCATTTTCAGTCTATTGCTGATTGCTCTGCAAATTATCATTTTAAGAAAGAATTTTAATCCGGAAAACATTTTGCAGATTCCCGTATCTGTTATTTTTGGATATTTCATCGACTTTACCATGTATCTGCTTTTCTGGGTGGCACCGGAATCTTATCTGGTAAAAGTTATCGCTCTTTTGATCGGATGTGTCATTCTTGGCTTCGGTGTATATCTGGAAGTAATCGCTGATGTTGTTATGCTGCCAGGCGAATCCTTCGTCCGCGCTGTGGTTCAAACCTGGAAAACCAACTTTGGAACCACCAAGATTATCTTTGATTCTTCCATGACCGTTATCGCCGGTGTGCTTTCCTTTGTTTTCTTTGGAAAGTTAAATGGAGTTCGTGAAGGAACGATTATCGCTGCCCTCTTGGTAGGTTTTATCGCCCGACTCTTCGGAAAACATTTGTCCATTGTCAAAGATCTGCTTCTTCCCGAGGAAGCTGCCGACAAATCCGAAACTATGGAAGGAACCCATATTCCCGGTATTATGGAGGACCAGCCTAAAAATGTCATCGTTATCGGACGTCAGTATGGATCCGGCGGTCACATTCTCGGAGAAAGACTGGCAGAGAAGTTGGGCTATCAGCTTTATGACAGGGAAATTATTCGAATGGTAGCAGGAACCACCGGCATGTCCTCTGATTTTATCGAAGAAAAAGAGGAAGCCATGACCAACAGTCTGCTCTATGACCTGGTACATCAGATGTATCAATATGGCAGTGAAAAAGACGCCGCACCAAAGGATCAAATTTTCGCCGCAGAATCCAAAGCCATCCAGGAACTGGCTAAAAAAGGAAACTGCGTCATCGTTGGAAGATGCTCAGACTATGTTCTTAGAAACCATAAGAATGTACTTAAAGTCTTCTTTTCTTCTTCCATGAACAGCCGCATCCAACGTATTATGGAAAGAATCAATGCTGATGAAAAAACAGCAGAACAGAAAATTCAAAAGGTGGATAAACAAAGAGCCGACAATTACCGTTATTACACAGGCAGGCTCTGGGCTAACTCTGCCAATTTCGATTTGACCTTCAATACAGATCTTGGCGAAGACTATATCATAAAGTGTATAATGGAAGCTATGTAATGCAAGAAACCCTCTCAGTTAACAGTGTTGTTAGCTGAGAGGGTTTCTTTAAATTTTGTCCTTTTTATCCATTCACCTTTTTTGCCATTTTTCTGGCAACTGACCTGGGTACCAAACGGACACCAAGATTAATCAATTTTGAGGAAAGGCCATAATAGCAGAGAACCTGCCCCTTCATCATAGCCTTATAGCCGGCCAAAGCCACATCCTTTGCCCCAGCCGGATGAAAGAGATGAAACATATTGGAGGCCTCCATATGGGCCGCCTTCTCAAAGCCCGTTGCCGTGGGTCCTGGACATAGAGCAGTCACTGTCACCCCACTGCCTTTACACTCTTCCGCAATAGCCTCAGAAAAGCTTCGCACAAATGCTTTTGAGGCATAATAAAGGGACATTCTTGGCCCTGCACAAAAAGAAGCAATAGAGGCCAATGCCGCTTGACGCTCCTGTAATCAGGGCTGTTTTCCTTCTTTTCATGCTCTACCTCCCATCTAGTTCCTCTATCCATTGTAGATTCGAATACTTATATTGTATCACATTTTTTCTTCAATCTGGTTATATCATTTTTTATTGTATTGGTTATATCAATCATACCACTTTTCTAGTATAGTGATTTCAAAATAAGTCTGCCCTATTTCCGCAGAATATTTTCAGGAGGTATTATTATGAAGAACAATTTAAAATCTATCGTTCTAACAGCAGTATTCGCAGCACTTGTCTGCGTTGCCACTATGTCGATTCGTATCCCCACTCCTGGCACAGGAGGCTACATCCATCCCGGAGATGCCTTGGTGATTCTCTCCGGTATTTTTCTTGGACCGATTTACGGACTCTTGGCCGGCGGCATCGGTTCCGCCCTTGCCGATTTACTGGGCGGATATTTCATCTATGTGCCCATCACTTTTGTCATTAAGGGATTGGTAGCCCTGGTCAGTGCTTTCATTTTTTCTCTCAGCAAGCCGTCCAAAGTAACAAGCAAGGAGCAGACCTTGGCTATGCCTAGCAAACGCAAACAGGGTATCTTAGTGGCGATCTGCGGCATTGCCGATATCATCATTGTTGCCGGAGGATATTACCTTTGCGAGATTTTCCTCTATGGACCGGCAGCCTCCCTGGCAAATGTACCAGCCAATATTATTCAGGGCACAGGAGGACTCGTTCTTTCCCTTCTTCTCTATCCCATCCTTTCCGCCATTCCCGATTTAAGAGAATTGCGCAGAATGACGAATCCATCTCGACAGTAAACCTACAGACCTGCCACCGGCAGCTCCCTACGGATGCTTGGAAGAAAAAAAAGAAAAGGATGATCGTAAGTACACGAAAATCCTTTTCTTTTTTCATTTCTTATCTATTTCTCATCTTGTAGGTCGAAATTCTTATCTCCTTACGCTCCCAATCCTAATGGGGAGAATGTGATATACATTGCAATCAAAATAGCAAATGTCACAATAATCATAGGCCAACGCCATTTCCAAGGAGTCATATCCACAGGAGCCTCATCCTTAAGTACATAAGGTGTAGGACGCGGAGCCACTTTAGAACAGATGTAAAGCAGCAGAAGGTCAACGATAAATATACTAACCTCAAAATACAGGAAATGCAGAGGTACAAATTTCATCATTAAGCCATAAAGTACAATATGCACTACCAAGGTAAGTTTTGGAGCAAAATTAGGAACATTCTTATTCAACATACCCATAACTGCAATTGCCAGAACCGGCACTCCATAATAACCCCACATCTGATTCAGGAATGTAGAAATTCCATTAGGCAGATACATAAGGAAAGGTGCAATTACAATTGATACAAAGCAAAGAATGATACCAAATCTTTTCGCAATCTTGATATTGTCTTCCGCACTTCTTTCCTTTTTGGAAATTGCAGGAAGCACATCCAAAGTAAACAGAGTCATAGAACTGTTCAATACAGAGTTAAAGGATGACAGGATCGCACCGAACATTACAGCCGCAAAGAATCCCAGTAATGGGGTAGGAAGAATGTCCTTTACCAAAGTAGGGTATGCCATATCGAAATCCGTCAGCACACCACCATCACGAATGAACTGAATAATACCCGGAGCTACCAAAAACAGAGGACAGAATACCAGGACAAGTCCGGAAAGAAGTGCACCCTTCTGGGCCTCCTTCAGATTCTTAGCACCAAGTACACGCTGCATAATGGACTGGTTGGTACAATAGTAAGAAACATGGTTAACACCACAGCCGATAATGATCAAAGGCCAGGGAATATATGGCTCTTTCGCATTCCAGGGCTGAATGGTATTCAGATGCTCCGGAGATGCCGTAGCAAAGGTACGGATTCCTTCCACAATACTTCCATCACCCAAGGCAATAAATGCAAGAATAGGGATAAGGAAAACAGCTCCCACAATGAAGATAACACCATTCAAAGTATCAGAAGTAGCAACTGCCTTCAATCCACCAAAGATTGCATAGACACCACCGATGATACCCAGTGCCACGCTCATTACCGTAATCGCCATGAATCGATTGCCGCCTACCAGATCTGTTACATTAAAAATACGCTCCATAGCAACAGAACCTGCGTAAAGTACCAGTGGCAACATAGTCACAATATAAGCTACCAGGAAGATAAATGACACCAACACTCTTGTAGACTTGTCAAAACGATCTTCCAAAAATTCAGGAATTGTTGTAATTCCTCTTTTCAAATACTTAGGCACAAAGAACAATGCCATCAGTGTTAAAGCTACTGGACACATGGATTCCCAGCTCATAGCAGTCATGCCTGCTGCATATCCTTGTCCATTTCTTCCTACCAGCTGTTCCGCCGACAGGTTGGTCATCATCAATGAACCAAAAATAACGATACCGGTAAGGCTTCGGCCTCCCAGAAAATAACCATCAGCTGTTGTCTCATCGGTTCCCTTGGTTTTGAGCCAGCTGATGAAGGCCACAAGGGCAGTGACCAGAACGAAAGAAAATAATGTCCAAACCATAATTTTTACTCCTCCTTACTCCTTCCTTCTTAGCACAATTTTACAATCCAACAATATCGCCCAATAAATATATTGTCATTTCGTGCTTCTTAAGACATTATAATCTTCTGCTCATTACAAGTTAATTCAATATTTAATCATATTCTATAGAAAAATTACTCTTTTTATCGCAAAATATATCAATTTGTCTAATTTTTGTATAATATTCTACAAAAAATCCATTTAGAAATCTTGCTCATCATTTTTGCAAGGATTTCTAAATGGATTCATTATTTTTTACCAATAATGCAAAATGGCTCTTAAATATTGTTTTAAACGCTTCCAGCTCTTCATGAATTTTTAGAATTTAAAAAAGATCCAGCATTGTATCCAGATATATATTCTCTCTTACTTTTAACTGATATTCTTTCTTCGTCATATAATACAATAAAAATTCTAGAATCAAGGCACTGCCCAAACCTCGGCCTTCAATCTTAAAATTTGAAAAGCCCATGGGTACATATATTTCTTGTATGTCCTCCAGAGAAATAAAGGTGGGATTCTCCATGGCTTTCGAAAAAAGATATCCTCCCTCCGCTCCCAGTGAACGGCAATAATGTTCTGGGCCTTCAAGGCCAAGATTCTTTCTGCTCACTGCTTCATAGCAGGCCTTTCGCTCCTGACAATCTGGCGAACAGCATTCATTGCATAAAAATTCTACTTTGTCCTTTTCTTTCTGGGACAGAGATTGCAAAAAATCAAACTCTTTATTCAACCGAAAATCTGGCACCACATAGGTAAATTCCGGCCGGGCCAATTCCCTTGCTAAATCCGCTTCCTCTGTCAGCACCTTAGTAGTGGAAGATACCAGATAAAGATCCGGATACTTTTCCCTAAGATAAGATACCAATCTATCAGAATGAACAATCACTCCATTTTTTCGAAAACTTTTGCACAAATTATTACAATATACATCTTCCAAATCTTTTTCTTCAAGGAGGGAATTGCTGAAGGTCAATCTAGCGGAAATCCCATACCTTTCGCAAAGGGCAAGAGCATCTTTAGGTGCACAATCTGCCAGTTCTACCCGACCACCAGCCCAGAGACAAGCGGCCGGAGCTCCATAAATAGAAGCAATCTCGCACCACTCGTAGAAATATTCTCTATGTTCTTGATACAAAGGCAGAAAGCGCCGATACAACTCATAGAACTCAAAAAGTCCCGGAAGGTGATAATATGCCTTTTTCAATGATTTCTCCTCCTTGTTTCCATAGTGATAGTTTCCTATCTATCATATAAGAAAAAGAAGTCTCCTTCCAGTCCCAAAATATCTGCCTAAATTTTCTAATATATATCTGCCGGAACTGCCGCCGACCTTTGCAAATACAAGGCAGAAAAAAGGACCGCCGCTATGCGACGGTCCCTATTACAAGGAAACACTTTTTTCCTTATTTTACTTTTACCTTAAAGGTCTTTTTCACACCATTGCAGGTTACTGTAATCTTTACTGTACCTTTTTTCTTAGCAGTTACTACACCCTTGCTGCTTACGATCGCAATCTTCTTATTAGAAGACTTGTAGCTAATCTTGCCTGTAGGTGTACCCTTAGCCTTGATGGTAGTTTTCTTACCTTTCTTCAAAGTAGCAGATGTTTTGCTCAACTTCAAAGTCGGCTCTTTAACTGTAATCTTGCAGGTGGCCTTGTAGCTTCCGCAAGTTGCTGTAATTGTTACTGTGCCTTTCTTCTTAGCAGTTACCACACCCTTACTGCTTACCGTTGCATATTTGTTGTTGGAAGATTTCCAGGTTACATTGCCTTTCAAATTTGTTGTCACCTTCAAAGTTGCCTTTGTATAACTGGAGGATCCTGCTGTGTAAAGAGTCTTGGAGCTGGCATTCAATTTGAATACTCTTGCTGTGTAGGTAAAGGTCAGATCTTTTGCATAACCTGTTGCCTTTACTACAAATTCGGAATCTTTCGTCACTGTCAGATCTGTCAAATCAAGGCTTCCATCTTCCTTAACAATAATCTTGCCAAATCTTTCGTTTGCTTCATATTCTGTACCATCTACAGTTACAGAACTAATATTTTTAATATAAGAAGCCAAATCATCTGCACTATAGCCCTTTGCAGCAACAAGCTTCTTGTTGCTTGTATCAAAGCTTACCGGAATGGTATTGGTAGTTACCGTAAAGCTTGCACTGATAGAAGCATAATTGTTGCTTGTATCAGAAATTGTTAACTCATGAGAACCAAGAGCAAGACCACTTACAGAAATCTTACCGCTCTTGCAAGATACTTCATTTCCATCAATGCTATATTTTGCTGCAAAATCAGAAGGAAGTTCTTTATCAAAACTTACACTTGTAGAAGTTGCATTTACATCCATATCTGCTACACTTGCAGCAATACCTGTAGTAGTAACCACTTTTGTATCCGGAATATCAAAGGTAATGATACCCTTGCTGGTGTAGTAGGTTACGCTGTCGATGGTTTTGCCCATCATAGATACGTAATGTGCAGAAGATGTAGGACAATTGTGTACGCTGGTGGTAAATCCTGTACACCATGCCAACTGGCATCCTCTCCAGATATTCTCTACATGGCGAAGTCCATAATTGGTTCCATCTGTGGTATTTACTGTAACACCATAAATGGTATCGCTGTTGATATCGATATTCTCACCGAAAGTAGTGGAATCGATATTCAGCTGATAATCACCATAGCCTGTCTCTGTGGTAAAGCTAGCATCAGATGTAACGGTCTGGGCCTCAGCACCTGTTGCTGTACTAAAGCTGAAACTTCCATCTTCTGCCACTGTCAGTTCTTTATAATAAGAAGGTGCTTCGCTGAGTACATAATAAGAATAACTTGCACTCTCGAAAAGAGCGTCCATACCTGTATAGGTTGTTGTGCTGGTCTGTCCCCTGTTACTTACCGTAATTTCAACAGAAGAATCATCTGTAATCTCTTTCTGACCTGCAAGAACGGAAAGGTCACTAACCTTTACTGGGAAGGTGATACCTGTGATATCGCTTCCGTCACTGTTTACATGATAAGAACCATTCGCCATTACGCCATTCTTTGTTCTTGATTTATTATGGGTTGCAGATGTGAAAGCATCAACAGCGACATCATTATTGTTCAGCTCTGCCTTGTAGAACTCAGCATAAGGAATGTTCATCATAACATAAACTTCAGATTCCGTTCCGTCACTGGAAGTGGATCCTGCCTCTTCTGTTTCCTCATCTGAGCTTGCATCTGTTGTCAAGTTCTCTTGCTCATCTTCAACAAGATCCTCAGAAGTCTCACTGACATCACTTGTTGTCTCTGCTGTCTCAACAGTCTCATCTGTTGAAATAACATCAGAATCATTGAAATCTGCGGCAAATGCTGTAGCCGGCAGACTGGTCATCACTACGGTAGCACTAAGCACTACAGAAGCGACTTTTTTCATAAAATTCTTCTTAGCCATGGGGCTCCTCCTTTTTGATAGTTTGCTGACCAAATTTTGATTTTCAAAGTTTGAATCCAAAATTAGGTTATGCTAACTTTGATAAGAGTATCATATTTTTACAAGGAAAGCTAGTTATTTTTTACTAACTTTAAATAAAGCTCAAAAGATTGATAACCTAACACTGCTCATCATCTTCGCAGCAATAAAATTATGATACTCTCATATTTGTGGAATTTACTTATTACCGAAGGGAATCACTTTTACCAAAGGGAATTACTCTTACCAGAGGGAGCGACTGCTCCTTAATTTAGGAATAGAAATGTTTGTTAACGTTAGGTCTCGCTAACGAAGTTAGGATACCATAATTTCAGCTTTCTTGTCCAGCATTTATATAAAAACATTTGCAAGATTTTCCATCAAGGCTTACCATGACATACATAAGGGAGAACCATATCATGTACAAAAATCTTACACAAGGCAACATTGCCAAAGGACTTTTTTTCTTTGCCCTGCCTATGATTGCAGGAAATCTTCTGCAACAATTTTATAATATCGCTGACACCCTAATCGTAGGACGCATCCTCGGAAAAGATGCTCTGGCTGCCGTAGGCTCTGCTTATAGCCTTATGACTTTTTTAACCTCCATATTTCTCGGGCTAAGCATGGGATCTGGCGCATTATTTTCCATATACAAAGGGAAAAATAATATGCAAAACCTGCGCATCTCCATATTCCATGCCTTTGGCTTAATCATGGGCATCACAATATGTTTGAATATATTCATTTATATATTTCTAGATCCTATCCTACATCTTCTTCAGGTACCAAATAGTGTCTATCAGGGAATGCGAAGCTACCTTATTGTTATATTTGCAGGAATTATAGGAACTTCTCTCTATAATTTTTTTTCCTGCCTGCTTCGTGCTTTAGGAAATTCTTCCATTCCCCTGCTTTTTTTAGGAATTTCCTCTGTCCTGAATATCGGACTGGATTTGCTTTTCGTCGCCGTATTTTCCATGGGGATTGCAGGAGCCGCCCTTGCCACCATTATCGCTCAATACCTATCCGGCATCGGCATCAGCCTGTATGTCCTTCTTTCCTGTAAAGAACTACTACCCCATCCGGAGGAAATGCATTTTCACAGGAATATTTTAAAGGAAATCATGAACTTATCTACCCTCACCTGCCTTCAGCAATCCGTAATGAATTTCGGTATTCTTATGATCCAAGGTCTTGTGAACAGCTATGGCGCCGTAATTATGGCGGCCTTTGCTGCAGCGGTAAAAATCGATACCTTTGCCTATCTTCCGGTGCAGGATTTTGGAAATGCCTACTCCACCTTCATTGCCCAGAATTATGGAGCTGGAAATAAAGAAAGAATCCATCAGGGCACGAAGATTGCCTTCGCCATGAGCATCGTCTTCAGCCTTATTATCTCTCTTTTGGTCTTCCTCTTCGCAGAGCCCTTGATGAAAATATTCGTCAGCGCCAAAGAAGTACAGGTAATCTCTGCCGGGGTCCACTATCTGCATATTGAGGGATGTTTTTATCTGGGAATTGGCTGTCTCTTCTTATTTTATGGCTATTATCGGGCCATCAAGCAGGCACAGATGTCCCTTCTGCTTACCTGCATCTCTCTGGGACTTCGCGTGCTTTTAGCCTATGCCCTTTCTCCCTTGTTTGGAGTCAGTGCCATATGGGCCGCCATTCCCATTGGGTGGGTTTTAGCAGATCTTACCGGACTTATGCTTATGCGGACGCGATTTTATGCTGCATAATTCCACACAGCCAGTCGCAACATTCCGCCGAACTAACTGCCAACTCCGACTCCTTCAGGATCTGCCGCTGGCAGCTCCCGAAGGATGCAAAGCATAAGGCACTTAGGAAGAGCCTTCGTGCCTAAGTCTACGTAGGCAGTGGATTTCGTCTCCATTAAGAACGCGACTTACATCGGCTGCTTTGGAATTATGCAACAAAATCGCTGTGCATTGGCATCCGGTAATATAATAGTAGCTCAACGCCACCCTTGACAACCGATAATAGAACTTCCGTAAGTCAATTACCGACGGCGAATTCAAGAACAGCCAGCGACTTCGCCTCATTACAGATGTAGAAGGCTGTGTCAGACTTAGAAATATTGCCCTAGGGCAGGTTTTTTCTGACACACATTTGGAGGATAAGAAGTTTTAATAAGTAAATTTATTGCGGATGAGACAGCCCTTCGGCACGGCACACTTACAGTGGAATACGAGGCTTCCGTTGTAAGATTTTCAGCTAGCTTCTGCCACCGAGGGCTTATAGCGAAGCGGTTCGGCCCGAATGGCAGAAAATAAGCGCTGGAAATCTTACAGGAAACGAGTCTGACACTGTAGGTGTGCCGTGTCGAAGGGCGTACGCATCGTTAACATCCATATTTATATTCCAGAAATGCTTCCTTACTGATTTATGTCGTGGCGTATCAACAGAAAAAGGATGCCGCACAGCGACACCCTTCATCCACATTCACCAATCTGCAATTACAATTCATCCACAAAAGCCTCATAATCCTCATAGCTTGCGTCTGAATTATACGCCCCCAGTACATTCATCATTTCTTCTGTAGAATATACGTTTTTATAAATATTGCTTGCCTTGGCATACATTTCTTCATATTCCTCTGGGGAACTTGCGATCCACATATTCTGAGAGAGATGGTATGCCTGATTGTTATCTTTTACCACATCTTCATGGCCGGTTACTGCATTGTACATTGCAATAAAGGCTGGTGCGCCCATAGCGCTGCATTTACCGATAATGCAATCGATGCTGCTGTTGCCAAAACTATCTTCCTTTTCAAAGGCTTCGTTATTGGTCTCTGTGAAGGAATCCACAGCACCAATCTGAATGTTCTTATTCTGGCTTACCTCTTTGTCTTCCAAAGTGTCATACATAATCGCTAGGGAGCATACGGATACCACCGCATCTGGATCGGTTTCTTCCATAGCTTTTGTGAAATTCACCTGGGAATCTGTACTATAGTAATAACCTGGACAAAGGTAGACTGTGCCACCATCTGGATGAGTCGCTGCCAGGCAATTTTCTGTAGCAGATTTTAATTCATCCTCGCTAGCCTCCAGGGTATAGCCCAGTTCCTGCAGTTTATCCAAAGCACCCAAGAAACGCTGCTCATGCATATAGTTGCCTGATTCCGTTCCACCATTTAACAGTACCCAGCTCTTTTGCGTAGCAGAGACATCACTGTCTTCATTTGCAATGGACTCTATCAAATTCTGACCTGCATTATACTCATCATCTGCAGAAGGTCCTGTAATACCAAGGAAATGGCTATGCTGGCTGGCTGCCTCATAATCCTCTTCTGTAAAGGTTCCACTGGCAATTACATAGTAGAGATCATCGGCACAATAGTCTGTGATCTCTGGAAGATCATAACTTACATAAGAAATAATTCCCTCACATCCAGTTGCTTTCGCCTGATCCACAAATTCTTTCTCATCATCAATAGATGTGATGGTTTCTGAATATACAAATTCCACATCAAATGCATCCGCCAGATAATCCTCATAATATGAGCGGAACATCTGCACCTCATCATCTGTCAAATTATAAACGGCTACGCCGATTTTGTGTGTTTCGTCCTGGGAATTCACCCCGCTGCTCTTTGCAGTAGTCTCGGAACCGGAAGCATCCGTCTTTGCTGTCGACGGGCTGCCGCAACCTACGATCCCTGCCGTTAGAGCCACTGACATACCCACTGCTATAAGCTTTGTATATGCTTTCATATTACATACCCCTTCCTATCATTTTATGCAACAATTTAGAGATAATCTCTGTTGAAATAACCTCATTTCTCCTCCGGCATTTGTATCATAAATGAATTTTGTATCATTTACAAGCTTCTCGGCCTCTGGAGGTATAACAAACTGGTATAGCAATATGAATAGCCTATTTTCAGTGCTGTTTTTTACGCTTTTTATGTATTTTCTTATGGATATATATAATATTTTATTATATCACTTCTTAATTCGTAAGGTCTTTAGATATTCTTTCTGCTGTGCTGTAATCCGATAACTTTCCACCGCTTTTTGAATGGTCTTGTTGTGGGTCCATTTGTCCAAACGCCTTTCCTGTAGATAAGGTAGGATTTTTTCATAGTGTTTGGCCAATGCACTAGCAAAATACCAGGCCCGCATCATATTTACATAGTATTCTTCCGATGAAATTCTCGCAACCCAGGCTGGATATTCCTCTTTATATCCCTCATCCAGATAATATTTCATAAGCATACTGATTCCAAAGCGAACGATATAAGGCTGCTGCGAATGAATCCAGCCCGGAATCTCTTTAATAAACTCCGACCTATTCTTTTTTATCATAGGAAATGCCAGCAAATCGCAGCTGGCCCAATTGTCAATCCAGGGGAGAAAGTCTTCTAAAGCCTTTAAGAGTTCTCCATAATCCTTAATTTGCATAAGAAGAAGTCCATGTAGATTGTTCTCCTCATAATAATCATGAGGAAGCATTTGCAAAAACTCTCGGGATTCCTCCGTCTTTCCAAATTGTTTGGCAAAGGACCGAAGCTTTGACGTACGGATTCCTATGATGGTTTCCTTGTCCACTGTTGGAAGCAAAGATGCTTGAAAATCTCGATAAGTCTGATCCTGTAAGGCAAATAATTCTTCCTGTATTTTTTCTTTTATATCCATAAAAATCTCCCCCACTGTTCTATTTTTTCGTTTTCTCTAATTCTCTGGCTAATGGCTTTATAACCTATTATAGAATACCTGTTCTACTTAATCCTGGCTATAACATCCTTTATTTTTTTTATTACGATTCAGATTTATTCAGAATTCATTCAGAATCTGATAAGAAAGTGCCGTCATAATAAGGACCATCAAAAGGAAAGCACTTTTGAAATCTTAACAGGAGGCCCAATAGACACATAGAAAAAATTCAATACGATCTATGGACTGGTGCAGTAATTATTCGCAGTTCCTGCACAAATCGAAAGGAGAGACATTATTATGAAAAACACACAGAATACAAGAGAGACAAAAAAAGCCGAAAGAAAGAACGCATTAGCAAGAAGAGCCATGATCTTATGCATGATCGGTGTTATGACCGTAAGTGCTGTCGGATGTGGAAGTTCATCATCAAAATCATCATCAACAAAATCCACAACTTCAAGCACAGGCACTACTTCATCATCAAATAAGAGTTCTTCAGGAAGCAGCTCCTCTACAGGTTCTACAGGAAGTACCTCTTCTTCTAACAAGAGTTCTTCTTCAACTACAGGAAGCTCTTCTACTGGTTCTACAGGAAGTACTTCTTCCTCTAACAAGAGTTCTTCTTCAACTACAGGAAGCTCTTCCACTGATTCTACCGGAAGTACTTCTTCCTCTAACAAGAGTAGCTCTTCTACGGGAACAACTTCTTCTACAGGAAGCTCTTCCACTGATTCTAGCAGCACGGGAAGCACTTCTTCCTCTAAGAAGAGCAGTTCTACATCCGGAACTACTTCTTCCACTGGATCTTCAAGTAGCACAGGAAGCAACTCTTCTTCCAGCAAGAGCAGTTCCTCTACAAGCAAGTAAGATGGGTATCGCAAGGCTCTGCCAGCAAAAAACTTTAAGATACAAGGCACTCAAGTATTTAGGCTGCACCAAACGTGCAGCCTTTTACTATCTTTTTAAAAAAATAGTGAAAAAGGAGAATTTTTACTCTATATGATGTAGTATATAACTGTTCGATATATGTAAATTTAGAATTCCCTATTTCTAAGCTTTTGCCTAGTGCAGGGGTAACTGACTAAAGGAGTATTTCTGGTATGAGAAATGAGCAAATTTTAATTGTAGAAGATGACGCCGACATCCGTGAAGGCGTAAGAATATTATTAGAAAGTGAAAATTATACAGTAATCGAAGCTTCCAATGGCAGGCAGGGCTTGGACCTTCTTCATGACGATTTGGATTTGGTCATTCTGGATGTAATGATGCCCGGCATGTCGGGACTGCGTACCTGCGAGGAAATCCGCAAAGTTTCCAATGTTCCTGTGCTATTCCTTACAGCAAAAGCTCAAGAATCTGATAAACTCATTGGTCTTATGGCCGGCGGAGATGATTATCTGCCAAAGCCATTTTCCTATGCTGAGCTTCTTGGGCGTGTCAAGGCTCTGGTGCGACGCTATAATATCTACCGCGGCCGTGTTCTTCCTCCGGACGAGGAATCCGATTCTTACGTAGAAATTGGAGAAATCAAGATTAATGAGAAATTTAATGAAGTTTTCGTTTCCGATGAGATGAAAGATATGTCGGACATTGAATATAAGATTCTACTGCTTATGATGCAGCATCCCCGCAAGATATTTTCTGCCCAAAATCTCTATGAAAGTGTTTGGGAGGAACCCTATTTCTACTCCTGCAACAGTACTATCATGGTGCATATTCGTAAATTGCGGGTCAAGATTGAAAAGGATCCTAAAAATCCTGCCTATATAAAAACCGTCTGGGGAAAGGGGTACAAGTTCGATGCTGAAGGCAAATAGAAGACATTCCTTATATGCACAATTGCTGCAATTGCTGATTATTTCTGCCCTTGTGGCCTTCGCTCTTTTCTGGATTATAAACTCTCTTTCCTATACGATAATTGACAACTATCTGGAAAATTCCGACTATATGGAAAATCAAAATCAGAAATATGCCGATAAATTGCAAAGCTATATCGACAAAAAAAACTTGTCTTCCAAAGATGCCTCTAGCATAAAAAAATGGGTATCCGCCCAAAATATTTTGTCCATTCAAATATATAAAGATGATATTAAAGTTTTTGACTCGGACTATCCCGATGATGAAATCTGGGAAGCAGAAATTTCTGCAGGCCACTACGAATGGGAAGATTACCATGCCATTACCTTTTCTGACGGAGAAGCTGATGTAATTATCAACGGTCTCTATAGTTATGATCTCTATAATTACAGCCGTCTGGGAGAAATTATCTTTTCATTTATTCTTTTTCTCCTGCTGGTTTTGCTGGGTATTCGAAAAAAAATGCGCTATATCACCCGTTTGGGAAAAGAAATTGAGATTCTCGAGGGGGGACAATTGGATTACTCCATCACCATTCAAGGAAAAGATGAACTTTCGCTTTTGGCCAAAAGCCTGGAGGACATGCGTATATCCTTCCAGGAATTGATGCAGCGGGAAGCCGATATGACAAAAGAAAATCAAAGAATTGTCACAGAGATGTCCCATGATATCCGCACCCCTGTTACTTCCATCCTACTCTATACAGAAATCTTAAAGCAGGGGAAATATAAGGATGCAGAACAAAGAGACAATTATATAGAAAAAATTGATCAAAAAGCCCGTCGTTTAAAGCAGCTGACCGACCATCTCTTTGAATACTCTCTCACCGCCAGTGAAAGAGAAGTACAACTAGAGGATCCGGAAATCTATGAAGTCCTATTTTTTGACCTTTTTTCCGAAACCTGCAATTATCTAAATCAAAAGGGATTTCCTGTGGATTTTAGAGTGGATTGGAAGGAAGCAAAAATAAGTATTTCTTCAGATTACATGATGAGGATCATGGATAATATTACATCCAACATCATCAAATATGCCGATCCCTCTACTCCGGTGATTTTCTCATCCGGAGAAGAAGGAAGTATGATCAGCTTTAGCTTTGCCAACAAAATCCGCCCAGCAGATGCCGATAATGAAAGCACCTGCATTGGTCTGCAAAATATTAAAAACATGATGCAGCACATGGAAGGGGAATGCAAAACCGAAATAAAGAACAATTATTTTACCGTTACCCTCTTATTCCCTATTCGCTAATTTTTCCACAAACCTCGGATAATCAGCATGGCAAGCAATGCCGTCACCAGGTCAGAGCAGGCCTGGGACAGCAAAACTCCATGATAACCTAAAGCTTTTGATAGAATTGCCAAGGCGATTACATAAATAAGCCCCTGGCGGCTGATGGATAAAATCAAAGCACCCAAGGCATTACCTATTGATTGGCAAACACAGGTAGATATCAAAGTAACTGCCATAAAAGTCATGCCCAACTGCTGACAGCGGAGCATAAGAGCTCCGTTTGTCACAATGGCGCTATCATTCATAAACACACGGATAATCATTGGAGCCAGAAGGCTTACCAAAATGGTGAAAAGCAGTCCTAGACCTACTTCAAAGCTATAAGCAAATTTTAGAATTTCTTTCAGACGTTTCTGATTCTTCGCCCCATAGTTATAACCGATCAAGGGCTGACCACCAAAAGCAAAACCTACCAGAATAAAAGCTGTAATCATATTGGCCTTAAGGGCAATTCCCATGGCTGCCACCTTGTCCGTTCCATAGGTCAGAAGGAAATGATTGGTCATCATAATCATAAAACTCTGCATCAGATTTGTGGTGCAGGCAGGAATTCCGATAGCAAAAACAGAAGCTATTCTTTTCATGGGAATACAACAAATCTTAGGAGAAACGGATAAACGTTTCGCCTTCTTTATCATCACGTAAATATAATAAATATCCGCTGCAATATTTCCAATAACCGTTGCCATGGCGGCTCCGGCCGCACCCTGATGAAGCCCAAATATGAAAATAGGATCCAAAATAATATTAATCACAGATCCCATAATAGAGCCAACCATAGCCGGTGAGGCCAACCCTTCCGTCCTTAGGATATTGCTGGGAATCAAACCAAACATGATAAATACCGTACCCAGCACCAACCAGGTATAATAATCCTTCGCATACTGCCAGGTGCTATGATCCGCTCCCAAAGCCGAAAGAATCGGACTGCGAAAAAGCAAAAAAAGCAAAGTAACAAAAATACCAAAAGCAATCGCTCCCCAGACACAAAAAGCACTGGCTCTTTTGGCTTCTTCCTCATTTCTCTCTCCAAAAAGTCGGGCAATTAAAGAACTGCCACCCAATCCAAAGATATCTCCAAATGCAATCATTAATGTGAAAATCGGTGCGATCAAGGACACACCTGCCACCAGGTTCTGATTCCCTGTCAAGGCAATAAAGTAGGTGTCCACCATATTGTAAACCAAGGACACCATCATACTCATAACCACCGGCAAAGCCAACTTCATGTAAGCCTTAGGAACCGGCGTTTTCTCAAATAATGCGTTTTCCATTTTATCCCTTTCATAAAAAACATCCATAATACCTCACACAAAGTGAATAAAGGATTATGGATGTCCGACCGTAGCACTAAAATCAGTGCCCTATCATATACAATTTATTTGTAAGTTTTATATGAACCTACCTCAGGTATTCTAGCAAATATTATGAAGTGAGGTCAAGAAAAAATATTCGTTTACCGTTATAAACTAGCGATAAATGTTTTCATATGTTCATAGATGATATCCATCAACCTGGTTCTGGCTTCCACAGAAGCCCAGGCCATATGGGGCGTAATCAAAAGCCTTGTGCTATCCTTTATACGGCCCAGAGGATTGTCTGCGGTCATAGGCTCCTTATCCAGTACATCAATTCCGGCACCGGCAATCCATCCAGCATCCAAAGCCTCCGCCAGATCCGCCTCTACTATAATCGGTCCCCGGCCTACATTAATCAAAATCGCTGTTTTCTTCATCTGCTGCAATGCTGCTTTATCCATCAAATGTAAAGTATCATCCGTCAAAGGAGCATGAATGGATACAAAATCCGATGTGGAAAGCAGGGTGGCAAAATCCACCTCTTTATAGTCTGAAGAATGATTTTTCCCTGAGGTGGAATAATACTGCACCTGACAACCAAATGCTTTTGCAATCTCTGCAACTCGCTTTCCAATGGTACCAAGACCGATAATTCCCCAGGTCTTTCCCGCCAGTTCTCCAAAAGGCTTTCCGAAATGCGTAAACATTTCCCCCCGGGTATAGCTTCCATCTTTTACAAAGGTATCATAATAAGACAATTTCTCATACAAATAAAGCAAAAGGGCAAAGGTATGCTGGGCAACTGCCTCTGTGGAATAGCCAGCGGCATTTCTCCAGACAATGTTTCTCTTTTCCAGGTACTCCTTATCCAGATTATTGGTTCCTGTTGCTGTTACACAAATCAGCTTTACCTTCTTAGCAGCCGCAAGAGTCGCCTCATTCATTGGACACTTGTTGGTTAAAATAATATCTGCATCCGCGATTCTTTCCGGAATTTTCTCAAGAGCAGTCAGATCATACTCCTGCCACTCTCCAAATTCTTTAAATTTGCTGAGGTCTATATCCTCTCCTACACTTTTACGATCCAAAAAAACTATTTTCATCTTGTTTTCTCCTATTTTTTATTTACACTTGCAGGCCTTGGAATAAACTCCAATTTAAGTTGCATTCCCAAGCCCTGAGCAAGTTTTTTAACCATGTTCAAGCTAGGATTCCTTGTTCCATTTTCAATTCGACTGATATCTGCCTGCGTAATTCCAGTTTTTGTTGATAATTCCTTCTGAGTCATATTTTGCTGCACTCTTGCGTCAATCATTGCCTGAATAATATCATATTCTGCTTTTACCTCAGGGTTCTGCAATGCTCTTTTTTTGTACTCTCTATAGCTACTCATTGCCATACCTCCGTTCGTAAAAGTCAATTGTTCTCAATGTTTTTGCTAACAATTTAGGTTGCAAAGAATCTAATAGTTCTTGCACAGGACATCTTCCATCTTCCGTATCATAGAAAATAATTTCGTACATTAGTACGCTCCCTTCCCTTTATTTTTATAATATGTTGCATTCAACATATTGTCAAGATATGACTTGACAAATTTTACCCCATGTAACATAATATCAGGCAAAGCAAGGGAGCCGAAAGGCTGAGAGGAAGCATAGCTTCGACCTTTACACCTGATGTGGATAATGCCACCGTAGGAAGCGTCATAAACTTGGACTAATAGACTACAGGACTACCCACAGGGGTAGTCTTTTTTTATAGCTTTTAAAATCAAACATCTCCATGAAATTTTATGGATAGTATCCGGGGGGAGCGCCTCGGGTATGAAACCGTGAGGCAGGCAATATGTCAGGTCTTGCGGATTATGCGATGGGAAGCCGTGTTCCGGCGCGAGAGGAAGCCAGTAAGCTTCGACCGACCAATGTGCTAGCTAATTGATTTTCCATGATAGCTTTCACAGCTGGTATATCGCATAGGTTTGATTTTAAAGGCTTTTTTTATTGGGCTACCTCCTGTATGGCTCATTGCTCACAAAAATTTACAAAGGAGGAAATACGATGATTCGAATTAATGGAGAAGTTATTCCGACTGACACATTACCACTTACCGAATATCTTGAAGCAAATCATTACCCTGCAAATGGAATTGCCGTAGAGATTAACGAAGAGATCCTGCCACGATCCCAGCATAAGGACTGCCTGCTCCACAGCGGAGACGTGGTGGAAATTGTAAGCTTAGTTGGAGGAGGCTGATACAACTGCCCCCCATATGTACAGCTTCATGAAATGACCTATATCATTTCATGATTCACTCCTCTTTATTACACATGAATATTTAACAACGAAAGCTAAGAAAGGAGACCTATCCTATGGCAAACCAAAAAAAAGATACTTTTACCCTTGGAAATAAAGAATTCTCATCCCGTTTTATTCTTGGATCCGGCAAATACTCTCTGGAACTTATTAAAGCAGCTGTGGAAAATGCCGGAGCTGAAATTATTACCCTAGCCGTTAGAAGAACCAATACGAAAGAGTCTGAAAATATCCTGGATTATATCCCTGATAACGTAACTCTTCTTCCTAATACCTCCGGTGCCAGAGATGCCAAGGAGGCAGTGCGGATCGCACGTATGTCAAGAGAATTAGGCTGTGGGGACTTTGTAAAAATCGAGATTATGCGAGACAGCAAATATCTTCTCCCAGATAATGATGAAACCATCAAGGCAACCCAGATCCTTGCCGATGAGGGATTTGTGGTTCTCTCTTATATGTTTCCAGACCTCTATGCGGCAAGACAGCTGCAGGAAGCTGGCGCCGCTGCCGTCATGCCCCTGGCCTCACCCATTGGTTCCAACAAGGGTCTTTCCAGCAAGGATTTTATCCAGATTCTTATTGATGAAATCGATCTCCCCATCATTGTAGATGCAGGAATCGGTAAGCCCTCCCAGGCCTGTGAGGCTATGGAAATGGGCTGTGCCGCAGTTATGTCCAATACTGCCATTGCCACTGCAGGAGATATCCCTGCTATGGCCTCTGCCTTCAAACATGCCATTGAAGCCGGAAGACAAGCCTATCTCGCCGGTCTTGGCCGGGTCCTGGAAAGAGGGGCCTCTGCATCCGATCCATTGACAGGATTTTTAAGAGATTAAGGGAGGGCAATTCTTATGACTGAAAATAATTTCTTTATTGACTCAGATAAATTAGGCAAGGCTGCTCTGGAGAAAAAACATAGACTGGAACAGGATCCCAGTTCAAGAACCGATCATATGCAATATATGAAGGGAATGGAGCAGATCCATTCCCATGTTATGGAAAAGGTAATGTCCCAGGTGGACTCCTTTGATTATACAATCTACACCGCAAATGATGTAAGACGGGCCCTGGCATCAGAACACTGCTCTATTGAAGATTTCAAAGCCCTTCTTTCCCCGGCAGCAACTCCGTTTCTGGAAGAAATGGCCGCCAAAGCTAAACTTGAAACCAGCAAACATTTTGGCAATACCGTATATATTTTTACTCCCTTATACATTGCCAACTACTGCGAAAACTATTGCATTTACTGCGGTTTTAACTGCTATAACGATATCAAGCGTATTAAACTAAATACCCAGCAGATAGAAAAAGAAATGAAAATCATCGCGGATTCCGGCATTGAAGAAATCCTCATTCTTACCGGAGAAAGCCGGGCCATGAGTTCCGTAGAATACATTGGGGAAGCCTGTAAACTTGCCCAGAAATATTTCAAAAATGTAGGGCTTGAAGTGTATCCCATGAATTCCGATGAATATCGTTATCTCCATGAATGCGGTGCCGATTATATTACAGTATTTCAGGAGACCTATGATTCCAACAAATATGAAACCCTTCACCTTATGGGACATAAAAGGGTATGGCCCTACCGTTTTGAGGCACAGGAGCGTGCTCTTATGGGCGGGATGAGAGGTGTGGGCTTCTCAGCACTCTTGGGACTGGCAGATTTTCGAAAGGATGCCCTGGCCACCGCCCTCCACGCCTTCTATCTGCAAAGGAAATATCCCCACGCAGAATTTTCCCTTTCCTGCCCACGACTTCGTCCCATCATAAATAATGATAAGATTAATCCTCTGGATGTACACGAGAAGGAGCTTTGCCAGATTCTCTGTGCCTATCGGATTTTTCTTCCCTTTGTAGGCATCACTGTCTCCTCAAGGGAACAAAAACATTTCCGGGATGGTATAGTAAAGATTGCTGCTACAAAAGTTTCTGCTGGAGTTTCCACGGGAATTGGAGACCATGAGGAAAAATATTGCGGCAGCACGGAAGATGAAACTGGCGATGAACAGTTTGAAATCGCTGATAGCAGAAGTTTTTCTGAAATGTATAGCGATATCCAAGGAGAAGGACTTCAGCCGGTATTAAATGATTATGTCTACGTATAAAAAAATTTGCATCAGCAATAGACACCTGGTAAAAGGGGACTTCTTTGCGCAGATTGAAGAAGTCCTGAAGGGGGATATAGATAGAATCATCCTAAGAGAAAAAGACCTATCTCCCCAGGCCTATGAAGAAATGGCGAGAAGATTCCTTAGCCTCTGTGAGGCATATCACAAAATTCCCATTCTTCATAGCTTTACCGATATTGCCATCCGTCTCTCCTGCCCCTATATACATCTCAGTTTCTCAGATTTTAAGGAGTTAAATCAAGAAAAAAAGGCATATTTCCAGATGATTGGCGTATCCACCCATAGTTTAGAGGAAGCCGTGACCGCTGAGAAAATGGGAGTTGACTATATCACAGCCAGCCATATTTTTTCCACAAGATGTAAGGAAGGTCTGGCTCCAAAGGGTTTAGAGTTCTTGCGTGCAGTGTGCGCTGCAGTGGAGATTGATGTATATGCTCTTGGTGGCATCAATTCTACTAATTATCAACAATGCCTGGAAGCGGGCGCTGCAGGCATTTGCATGATGTCCCAATATATGTGTCCTCATATGTGACAAGGTCTGAATCTGAAGTCACCGTAAAATCCCGAAAAAATGGAGAAAGCACAATGAAAAAAGATAAGAAAGAATTCGCAAGATATGAAAGACAAATCCTCCTTCCGGAAATCGGTATAGAGGGCCAAGAAAAGTTACTGGCTTCCAGTGTCCTTGTGATCGGTGCCGGCGGTCTGGGATCTCCCGTCCTCCAATACCTTGCTGCTGCAGGCGTTGGCAGAATCGGAATTGCCGATGCGGATACCGTCAGCGAAAGTAACCTGCACCGACAGATTTTGCATCCCATGAAAAATATAGGAAAAAATAAGGCGGAGTCCGCAGCAGAAAGGTTAAAAGAGCTGAATCCCAACGTAAAACGCACCCTATATCCGGAATATATCACCCCAGATAACATTTCCGAGATCATAAAGGATTATGATTTCATCATAGATGCCGTGGATAATTTTGAAAGCAAATTTCTCATAAATGATGCCTGTGTTCTTGAAAAAAAGCCCTTCTGCCACGCAGGTGTCATTCAATTTCATGGCCAGGTAATGACCTATGTCCCTGGACAAGGACCCTGTTATCGCTGTATTTTTGAAGATATTCCAGAAAAAGAAAGCATTCCCACCAGTGCCCAAGTAGGCGTCATGGGGCCTGTCTGCGGCATCATCGGCTGCACGCAGGCCTTGGAAGCCATCAAATATATTACCGGCAGCGGAAAGCTTCTGACAGGAGCCATGTGGATCTATGATGCCCTAAACCTCACAGGCCGTATCGCAAAATTCTCTAAGTGCTCCTCCAAATGCCGTGTCTGTGGCCCCAAAGCCGATATCTTTGATGTGCGGACAAATGCCAAGGACTATCTTTGATTCTAAAGGAATTAATGAAATAACAAATAAAGTAAGAAATGGGGAAATGCCGCTGTAAAAAGAGGCATTTCCCCATTTTCTTATATTTTCTATCGCACTCTCCTGGAAGTGGCCTTTATCCACCACTCTCTTAGGAAAGGTCACTCCATTTTTCGCAGGAGCCATCATAGAGACTTGTCAGCTGCTTGGTGGTAAGGCTTTCCAATGGGTTTTCCTTGTTTACCACAATGGCAACCGCATCTTTTCCAATGGCTTTAGTCTCTAAAAGCTCTGACTCATAATCCTTTAATTCTCTAGAGGACATAGCCAAATCGCATTCTCCACTAATGGCGGAGGTGAGACCTCTTGAAGAATCTGTGGCCTGAATTTCAATCTCCGCATTTGGATTCAGTTTTTGATAAGCTTCTGCCAAAGATTTCATCATTGTTTCCATAGATGTGGAACCGGCAATCACCAGTTTTCCCTGAGACTGGTCCGAAAGGAAAGTTTTGCTACTTTCCACAGGAACACAGTACTCTCCTACGATGTCCTGTCCCTCACTCACTACATAGGATAAGAAGTCCTGACCGACCTCCGACAACTCTCCACTATAGGCCAGGCAATACTCTCGGCAAAGGGGGTAGCTATCATCACTTATGCTGTCTTCCGAGGGAGCAACTCCATCAATCTGAAGGATTTTTCCCTCCGTAGCTGTTGCTGCGCTATAGGCAACATAAGCTATGGCATTTTCATCTTTCTCCACAGTTTTCAAAGCCTCTTCCGTAGACTCTGCAACTGTTCCGGTATCGGTCTCTGGAAGATTTAAAAGCGTCTCAAACGCATCTCTAGTACCGGAACCTTCCTCACGAGATACTGCTGTCACAGTGCCCATGGCAGATAGATCAGGTAAAGAGCTTTCTTTCTCTCCACAAGCTGTCATTCCAGCTAGCAGCATTGTAGCCGTCATAATCAATGCCAGTCCACGGATTTTATTTTTCTTCATCATGTTACACTGTCCCTCTTTCTGCCTTTGTTGTGTCAACATCCTCATTAAGACTAAAGAAGGTTACATTATCACAGACTTCCTCTGCTATACTGACACAGTTATCTGCCATACGATCAAAATTGTACATGATACCAGAGAAATATCCTGTCAATGAAGCATCACATTTTTCATTCTTCACACGGTTCAAATGGGCTTTATTGTACTTCTTCTCCGCCTTGTTCATTTTCTTTTTATCCTTAAATACTGCTTCTGCCACAGAAGTATCCCCCTGGCGAATAGCATTCATTGACTTCTCCAACAGGTTTTGGATAATTGTCACACATTCCTTCATCTCTGATGATGCGTCTTTTGTCAGTTTCTGACCGCCCTGATTAATCTTTTCACACAGCTGATCCACATCCTCACATCTATCTGCAATTCTCTGAATGCTGTTATTGACGTACAAGAGACCTGCTGTCTGCTCAGACTGCTGTTCCGTAAGATTTCCGCTGGCAAACAATCTGGTAATATATTCGGTCACACTGTCCTGCAGCTGCTTCACAATTTCCAGATTCTCCTTGAATTTGGCATGACTTTCTGGATTTTCTTCTGTCACAGCCGTCTTCAGACCAGCCAGAAGAGATTCTGTTAACTCACCAAGACGATTCAATTCTTTAGAAACCAACACCATAGCTGCTGCCGGCTGCTCGATTGCATTCATATCCAGATATTTGGGCTCGCATTCTGCCTTCTGTTTCTTATCCTCTCCACGAATAATGGTAGTAACGATTTTTACCATCACTGGAATCAGTGGCAGCCAAACCAAAGTACAAACCACATTAAATGTAGTATGAGCATTGGCAATCTGTCTGGAAATTACATCTACTTCATTTCCTTTTGGGGAAATAAATTGAACAAATTTTGCAAACCAGGGAATCAGCCAAACAAAGACAAAACTTCCGGTAATATTAAAAATACTGTGGGCAATGGCTGTACGTTTTGCATTCTTAGACTGTCCAATGGAAGCAAGAAGGGCAGTAATGGTTGTTCCGATATTATCGCCCAGAAGAATGGGGATGGCACCGGTAAGTCCGATAACACTGGTAACTCCGTCAGGGCCTGCCTGGGATGCAAAGTTCTGTAAAACCGCGATAGTCGCAGAACTACTCTGTACCACCAAAGTCATTACGGCACCCAGCAAAACTCCAAGAGCAGGAATGGAAGAAACCTTACCCATCAAGTCAACAAAAACGGAGCTGCTGGCCAGAGGTTTCATAACATCGCCCATGATTTCGATTCCTTCGAACAGAAGACCGAAAGAAAAGATAACCATACCGATATTCTTCACTTTTTCCTTTTTCGCTACAAAATTCAAGATAAATCCAATAAAGATAATAGGATAAATATAATTGCTGATCTTAAAAGCCATCAGCTGTGCCGTCATAGTAGTACCTATGTTGGCTCCAAAGATAACGGAAATCGCCTGAGGAAGGCTCATCAAGCCTGCACTTACGAAACCGATTACCATAACTGTGGTTGCTGAGCTACTCTGAAGTACTGCAGTTACAAGAGCTCCCGCTAAAGCTCCCATAATAGGATTTCTGGTAAGGAATCCAAGAATTTTTTTCATTCTCTCTCCTGCAGCCTTCTGCAAAGCGTCACTCATGCTGTTCATTCCATAAAGGAATAGGGCAAGACCGCCAATCAGGCCAAACACAACCTTCAAATTCTCATTCATGTTTTAATCTCTCTCCTCTTTTTTTCTAATAATATTTTCCTCGTTTATTATATCAGAGAGAGGCTTGCACCACTGTAGTACTTGGGTGAAATGAATGTGAAGAATAGGTCAAATGTCAGGTTAGTTTTCCTTAAATAGGTCTCCTTTTAAATATAGATTCCCTCGCACATCTTTTTTTATCGGTATAAGTTGACCTTTTTTTCGTAAATCATACTCCAAATTCTATCTATGAAGCTTTCTGATAAGATACCATTTCAAATACTGCGGTAAGAATCATCATCTATCCCAACAGGTTTTCTTATCTTCTTCGGTAATTGCTCGAATTACTCTACAGGGATTACCCACAGCCACGGAATTATCTGGAATATCCTTTACCACCACATTGCTTCCACCGATCACAACATTGTTTCCGATGGTAACTCCTGGCATGACCTGAACCCCAGCACCAATCCACACATTATCTCCAAATTTCACTTTGGCCCCATCCAGAATCACTGTGTTATGATTTGCGAAAAAATTCTCTCCTATCTCAATATTGTATCCATAATCACACCAAAAAGGAGCAACGATACAAAACGCTTCTTTGGTTTTCCCTAATAATTGCTTCATCAACTTCTGCTGACCTTCTTCATCATGAAGGACGAAGCTGGTTGTAATCATAGCAAAGATCCTTTGCCTTTCTTCTTTCCTGCAATAAATCCTGGTCATAGTTTGCGTCATAAAGCTTCTGATGTAACATTTTTTCTTTTTCTGTCATTTTATTTTCCTCAATCTCCAAGATATTTCTCCAAGAGCACCAACTGTATTCCCGGAATCCCATTAAAGTCTGTTGGAACAATACCCACTTCCTTGTAACCATTTTTCTGATACATTTTACGTGCCACTTTATTTCTTTCATTGGTATCGATTCTAAGCTCCGGACAACCTATACTCAAAGCATAAGATTCGTAGAAGGAAAGAAACTCTTTCCCATATCCTTTCCCTGCACATGCGGGATCAATCACCAGGGTGTGGAGTACGCATACCTGGGAATCTGGCACTTGATGTTCCCAATTTCCTTTGGCGTAGGAATCTACCTGTACACGATTGATAATTCCCGTTCCACATATCTTCCCGTTAGCCATATCCTCCAATACAAATAAATCCTCTCTCTGCAAAGCCAACTCTGCTGTTTTGCGTACGGGATAAATGTGCCGAATCCAACCAATGGTCTGCTGACCTTTTTCTTCCGCCGTATGAATCCCATCATATATCTTTTCTATTGCATCAATATCTGCTTCTATTGCCTTTCGAACCATCCCGTATTCCTTCTTCAAATTACATTTTGTGTGATTACTAATCTACTCCGACTACGTTAATGTGAATGATTTTCCAGCCACATCTGGGCGCAATGTGCCAAACAGGCAGCCCCCATCGGGCAAACATCCTCATTGAACTGTACCTTTGGATTGTGTGCCGGATAGCTGCCTCGCTCATCCATGAAACCCGCCGACAAATATATAAAGGCACTGGGAATCCTTGCTGCAATGACAGCAAAATCCTCAGACGCACTGGCACTGACATCAGGATATTCTATAAAGCCTGGGATCTTCATTTGTCTCATATATCCCATGATTTCTTCTGTAAATGCTCCATCACAGATAAGCGGTGGCACCTCCGATAAAGTGTCAACCCTAGCACTTCCTCCATAAACTTTTGCCGTCATCGTGACAACTTCTCTGATACGGCTTACCAATTTTTCTCTCATTGCCACCTGATCACAGCGAAGTGTCCCTTCCAAAATAGCAGTATCCGGAATAATATTCGCCGCTGTCCCCGCTTCAAATTTGCCAATCGTTAAAACACAGGCAGCCTTGGGATCTGCTTCTCTTGCAATGAGCTCCTGCAAAGCCAGATGAATGTGCACACCTATATTGATGGGATCCACCCCTGCATGAGGATAAGCACCGTGAGACCCTTTCCCCTGCACTGTAATCCGAAATCCATCTACGGAAAACATCATGGTACTTTTACTATTATACATAACCATTCCCACTGGCATCTGTCCCGGAGAAATATGATAGGCCAGTGCAGCATCCACATTGGGATTCTCCAAAATCCCAGCTTCTATCATATCCTTGCTCCCTTGGAAGGTCTCCTCAGCCGGTTGAAACATCAGCTTAACGGTTCCTTTTAAGCGATCTTCATTCTCCTTAAGCATCTTTGCCGCCGCAAGTAACATGGCTGCATGAAAATCATGTCCACAGGCATGAGCTTCCTTCCCTGTAGGACAGGCAAATGTCTCGCCACTTTCTTCCGGCATAGGAAGGGCATCCATATCTGCACGAAGCAGAATGCATTTTCCACCTTTTCCAATGGTAGCCGTCACACCATGGCCACAAGGCACTGCTTGTATGCCATAAGATGTAAGTTTTTTAGTAGCATATGCGACTGCTTTAGGAAGCTCAAGACCAACTTCTGCATTTGTATGGAAATACCTGCGATCCTGAATCATATCCTCCTGTAATTCCAAAGCTCTTTTATAATAATTCACGTTTTTCTTCCTTCTCATTCTGGCTTTATAATACGAATCAAATTCTTATCCAGCATCAGCGTACAATTCCAAGGGTTCAATATAATACCTTCTATCTCAGGAACGGTCAATGCCGCCTCAAACAATTTTCCCATCTCTGCAGTAAATGCAGACTGCACGGGATCTGGGCTTTTTATTTCCTCTTCAAAGCCGGTAAATGCATACCACCATTTTCTTCCATCTGCTGTCTGAAGAATTTTTACTGCCATCTGTGGATTTCCCGCCTGTAACTCCACAGCCGGAATCACATGACCTTTTTCCTGCATACGTCTGCGAATCACCGTCAATACGTGTGCCAACATCTCCTGGCTTGCCTCTTTTTGAAGGCTTCGAATCGCTTCTTCGATTTTCTCATTTCCCTGTAAATTTTCGTCTTTTTCTAACATAGTAATCCCCCGCTGCTATCCCAATTCAAATCTTGGAAATTCTACCATATAACCTGTTCGCTTTCAATGCTATAATGGCATTATTGTATTTCACCCTTTTGATCCTGGAATTTTAGATTTTAGAAGAGGAAAACACATATGACACCAGAAAAAGCCTACCAAATTCTTGGGCTCCCCATCACAGCAGACCCAGCGCAGATCAAGAAAACCTATCATCGCCTTCTGCACCAAATTCATCCGGATACAGATGCCTTTGAAACTGAGGGCTATCCCTATACGATTCAAGAATTCCGCTATGTTAGAAACAGCCAATGGCACTACATCCTTGCCACCCGGTATGGTGTTATATCCTGCAGGTATAAAAAAACACCGCCTATTTTTGCAGACAAGTCAAAAACAGGCGGTAGGTTATGTCTCTTTTAAAGATGACCGACTCTATTATATTTTGATTCCTCTTTTGGAACAAAAGCGAGCCCAGGTAAGAATTTCTATTGCTCCGTTGTCCCAAAACCATAGCCGGCGCAAGCAGCCCCGTAGCAGTAAGGGCAACTACCAGGATCTTAATTTTCAAATTCGACTTTCCAGAAATGCGATCCCCACATTTCCCGAAAGCATCCAATTACAGATTGAAGCACTTCTGCGAAGCTATAGCTCCTAACAAGCAAGATTGGCCTTTTGTTCGTCACTTATTTTCCTTGGGATAGGGTCTGACTCCTGGAAAAAGTCTGGCAGAAATAACAGCCGCCAGGAACATGATGATTACACCTACCAAAATAGGGCGCAGTAAAAATATATAGCTCTTTGTATCCTGCAAAACTACAAGAAGAGCTGTAGCACCTCCTGGTGGATGCACCGTATCCGTTACCATCATTGCAATAATCGCCAGACACACAGAAATAGCCGCTACATACCAACTACTGCCCAACAGCTTCACACAGCTAATACCAATAAATCCCGCAATAAAATGACTGCAAAGGAAGTTTCTTGGCTGGGCAAGGGGCGACGAACTAGCACAATAAAGTAAAACCGCACTGGCTCCAAAGGGAGCCATGATAAAAGGCTGATTTGTTACATAGGCAAGAAGTGACACACCACCTATACCTAAAAATACACCTACGATGGTCATTACAATCTCACGCCAATCACAGGGTTTGAAAATATAGAATTTTTTCTTCATCATTTTCCTCTTTTTTATTCCAGTATATTTCCTTCTGTGGAGATGGTAAACACCTGCCAGGGAATCATCTTGCCACTCTGCTGGAGGGCCTTTTTCGCAGCCATTTCTAATCCACCACAACAGGGAACTTCCATACGCACAATGGTCACACTCTGAATGTCATTGCTGCGGATAATCTCCGTCAGTTTCTCGGAATAATCCACATTATCTAATTTGGGACAACCCACAAGAGTAATGTGTCCCTTTATGAAGCGCTCATGAAATGCGGCGTAGGCATATGCTGTACAATCTGCGGCAATCAGCAGCTTGGCCCCCTTAAAATAAGGTGCATTGACAGGAGCCAGCTTAATCTGTACCGGCCACTGTGAAAGACGGCTTTGTGTCATAAGAGGAGTCGCAGCTATGCCCGAACTCTCCTGACGCTGAATTGTTTTCATTCGACTTCCGGGACATCCGCCTTGGAAACGAAGCCCCTCTTGTTTCATCTTTTTATGTTTATTAGCCAACACAGCTTCTTCGTCATAAGCAGCAGCCTCCCGTTCTACAAAAGAAATGGCATCTGTGGGACAGGCTGGCAGACAATCGCCTAAACCATCACAATAATCATCCCGCATCAGCTTTGCCTTTCCATCCACCATGGCAATCGCGCTCTCGTGACAAGCTGCAGCACAGGCACCACAACCATTGCATTTATCCTGATTAATCTCTATAATTCTTCTTTTCATAAAATAGTGCCTCCTTGATTTTCTGTCTGTATTATAATACTATGGTTTCAACAAGTATGTTGAATTTTCAACAAAGGAGGAATTTTATGAAAGATTATTTACCAATTCTGCGATCTTCTCAACTTTTTTCAGGTGTTTCCGAAAATGAGCTTACCGCCATGCTGTCCTGTCTTGATACAAGAAAAGAGAAATTTTCAAAAGATGCCTTTATTCTACGCAGCGGAGACACTGTAGATTCCATTGGTCTTGTCCTTTCAGGAAATATTTTGATCATACAGGAAGATATCTGGGGCAATCGCAATATTCTTTCCAAAGCAGGTCCGGGCCAGACCTTTGCCGTAGCATATGCCTGTGCCCCCGCCTCTATAATGAATGCCAGCGTAATCGCAGAAACCCCTGTCACTGCCATGTTCCTAAATGTAAAGCGCATCCTTACTGTATGCTCCTCCGCCTGTGAACACCACAACCGGATCATTCGCAATCTCCTCAGTGAGCTGGCAGTAAAAAATCTGCACATCAATGAAAAGCTTTCCCACATTGGACAACGCAGCACAAGATCCAAACTTATGTCCTACCTGTCTGCCGAAGCGCAGCGCCTGGGAAGCTATGAATTTGATATTCCATTTTCTAGACAGCAGCTGGCAGATTATCTTGCCGTCGAACGAAGTGGCCTGTCCCTAGAGCTAGGAAAAATGCGCAAAGAGGGACTTCTTGACTTTCACAAAAATCATATCATCTTAAAATTGCGATACAAATAGACATATGAGCAAAACCGCAGCATTATCTTGCTTTATTTCTTGTTGTAAACCAAGACCTGTCTGCTGTCGTAGCCTTCTTTCTTAAAATCCGAACATAAAACATCCATTCGGGCAGGACTGATACAAATCAGATTCATGGGATGGCCCTGATCGGCCAAATTCTGCAGCGCTTTCACTGGGATTTTCTTATATTCCGCGTGGGAAATATAAATATCCGACATAGGTGCAATCAGCTCTGCACTTCCCATTACCTGCACGCTTTTCAAAGAACCGAAACCTGGATTTGCATCAAAGACAGATAGGCTTACGTTTTTATTTTTCTCCAGTCCAATAAACTTCTCACCACCCTCTGTGAAAATCCAGAACTTTCCATCATGAAAGCTATATTCCAAAGGTGTACAACGTACATAATCTCCTGTTCCCGTTGCAAGAGCACACACTGCACTCTTTACAAGATACTCTTCTGTAAATTTTTTTACTTCCTCAGCCGGCATCTCTACGCGCTCTTTTTGCGTCCAATAGCTAGCTGCTGCTTTATATTCTTCTGTAGTCATGGTATATTTTTTCACTCTGCCTTTCCTTCTTCAAGCACAGATGTGCAGTGTGGACAACGAGTTGCCTTAATACTGATCTCACTCTGGCAATAGGGACAAACTTTCGTATCCGGCTCAGCCGCTTCTTCTGGTTTCTTCGTCAAGCTTGTCAGCTTATTGATTCCTTTCAACAGGCAAAACAGAATAAAGGCCATAATGAAAAAGTTAATGACTGCGGAAATAAAGGATGAGGCAAATCCTGCAACATCCGATAAGGAATAGCTTGCTCCTCCCGTCAGCACATTAAGAATCGGATTTATAAAATTATCCGTAAGGGAGGTTACAATTCCTGAGAAAGCGCCTCCAATAATAACACCAACTGCCATATCCATTACATTTCCCCGTAAGGCAAAAGCTTTAAATTCTTCTATAAATTTTTTCACTTTGAAATTTTCCCTTCGTAAATTGTATACAATCGTTTAAAAATCGACAGTCTCGATCCTATTTTCTTATTAGTAAAGCTTCGCTCCTGCCGGAATCGCATCATTTAACATGACAAGATTCAGCTTTTCTTCGCCATTTTCATAATGGATAGCAGACAAAAGCATACCGCAGGAGTCGATTCCCATCATGGCTCTGGGGGGAAGATTTGTGATTGCAAGCAAGGTCTTTCCTACCAGCTCCTCTGGTTCATAATAGGCATGAACTCCGGAGAGAATGGTTCGGTCTGTTCCTGTACCATCATCTAAGGTAAAGTGCAAAAGCTTTTTAGATTTTGGCACTGCCTCGCAGGCCTTTACTTTTACCGCTCTAAAATCTGACTTTGAAAATGTAGCAAAATCCACATATTCGTCAAATAATGGCTCAATGCCAACTCCATTTTCATTTTCAAT
Organism: Lachnospiraceae bacterium; assembly: GCA_963594675.1. GTDB lineage: Bacteria > Bacillota > Clostridia > Lachnospirales > Lachnospiraceae > Ruminococcus_G. Next base: position 4,785 of record CAVBGA010000096.1, on the reverse strand, counting down.
CAGCTTCATTTCCTCTTCTTCTTTCGGGAATTCCGCTTCCATCTCTGCATTAATTATATCCTCAGATGCTTTCATGGCATCCAGCGTCTTCTGCAAAAGTTCATCCAGCTCCCAACCAAGCTGCTGGGCTCCTCTGGCAATCACTTCTCTGGAACATCCCACAGCAAAGCCCTTGCTCTTATATTTCTTTTTGAGGGACTTAAGCTCCATATCCTTGGTGCTCTTTGAAGGTCTCATAAGAGAAGCAGACCAGATCAAACCTGTCAGCTCATCCGCTGCAAATAAAACTTTTTCCATAAGATGAGTCGGCTCTACATCAATGGTGCTTCCGTTGCCCACTGTGATGCCATATCCATGGGAACAGACTCCATGAATGATATCCTCACCTACTCCGGCTTCTCTTAAAAGCTCCGGTGCCTTAAGGCAATGCTCATCTGGATACTGTTCAAAATCAATATCATGCAAGAGGCCAACGATACCCCAATACTCCGCATCTTCCGCATAACCAAGCTCCTTAGCATACCATTTCATAACCGCTTCCACAGTAAATGCATGCTGGATATGAAATGGATCCTTATTGTACTTCTTTAGCAGTTCAAATGCCTGATCTCTTGAAATAGAATTCATTTTAACCTTACTCCTTTACCAAAATGATTTTATCATCCTTACATAAACTTCTATAATTCTATAATAGTACATGAAAGTATGCGCAAAATCAATCCAACTATAATTTTGCTCTAAGTAATTTTACTCAAAATCTAAATGGGAATTCTTTTTTGTTCAGCAAAACGAAGCCTCTAACATTCCCTCTTTTTCCTCGATTTTAGCAAAAAGATCCAAAACTCTGTTAAAGCTTTTTCTCTTTGCCCTGTTTTTCGCCTGACAATAATATCTCTTCTGCTTCTTTGTTTGATTAGGCAGATTCCTGTAATTGATTTGCTCTATTTGCTTTGCCTTATCATGCTCTACAATATATTGAATATGCTTGTAGGGAGACTGATTTCTCGGTACATCCATCTGTACATGATAATGTGCCGTCTTTGCTTCCTCCATTGTCAACGCCTTCTCTCCGAATGGACAATGAAGCAGCTTAAAACAATCATGACGGTATCCGTACGCAATTTTCCACGCTGCGACATCGGTAAGAACATATAAATCTGTGCCATCATATTTAACTGTTACTTGATTTTCTCTTGCATACTTTGCAATCTGGGAAACATATTTTCTATATGGAATCGGATACGCTGCCTTCTTTTCTTCTTTTATAATGAATTCTATAATCAACTTCAGTTTGCTTGTTTTTTTGCATTTATGTTCTTGTATCCAAAAATATCTCTGTTCTTCCTTATCCCATGCACTAGAGTATAGTTTTAATTCCTGGGTTGATGGTTTGAAGACAACTTTCCATTTGTAGGAAGGGGTATTCACAAACAAAAAGCCCTTGTGTGTTTCAACCTTTAGGCCCAACCGCTCAAGCTTCAATTTATATTTGGAATTTAAATTATTGTAAATATATTTCATATTACAACAACATTTGCAGGCTCTGGAACCTTTCACTTTTTCTTTATCTATATCAAATGAAATTAAATCCTCTTCAGTAATTCGGTTTATATATCTGCATCCGTCTCTGTGGTATATTTTTGATTTCTTACTCATCTGTACAATCATCTGTTTTCCTCCATTTCTGTCTCGGATTTCTCATGCTTTCTCTGAGCTGTCTTTATCTTAAATCCGGACATATCCAATAAAAAGTACAGCTAAATCTTCCAGAAAAAAATCAGACAGCCAACACAGAAATCCTTCTGTACTGACTGCCCGTCATTCTATTTTCTCTATTTTAATAATTTGCCAGAAAATCCTCGGCATACTGTTTCATTTCTTCCACTACTTCGTCCGGCCCTGTTACCTTTACATTTTTACCTAGACTAAAGATCCAGCCAAAGAACTGTGGACTAACATTAACGTATACATTTAGCTCACTATGCTCATCATCGACGGGATGAAAGCTGATCTCTTTTCCAAATCTATCAATGAAGACACCGCACATAAAATTTGCAAGATAAATTTTCACCCTTATTTTCTTGCCATGATACATGCCAAAGACAGCCTTGGAATACTCCGCCATATCCAAGTTTTTAAACTCTTCCTTGCCATCGCGTTCCTCAGCTTCTATAGCGATTCGCATCATCTTATCCACACGGTAATGCTTGATCTTATGATCCCAGTTATCATAAGCTACCATGTAATAATTTTCATCATTCCAGGTAAGGGCCCAGGGACTGACAATAAACCAATCTCCGTTATGCCTCGGAACCAGCTTTTTATTGATACCCCACTTATAATATTGAAAACGTATTTTCTTATTCTGGGCAATGGCCGCATGAATATCATCCACATTGTAGTAAACAGATTCATTCATGGTCTTCACCCGATCATTGATATAGATCTGTCTCTGGAGCTGCTTGGCCTGATGCTCGCTGACAAAACCCTTGATTTTATTAATAAGCTCTCTTGATTTTGTCCTAGTAATAAATTTAGAAGACTGAATAGCATCGATTAGAAGCTTCACCTCTGCCAGTTCAAATTTCCTGGATCCCACATGATAATAGGTTTCTCTTCCGATCTGCTCTTTGATAATCTCAATTTCAAACTTATCGGTCATGTCCTGAAAATCAGAATAGATACTTTTCCTTTCCGCAGTGACATCGTACTTTTCCAGCTCCTCCATAATTTGCGGCATGGTAAGAGCATGTTCGTCATCCGTTTTCTCCTGCATTATTTTCATCAAGTATGTGAACTTGAATTTCTGATTTATTCCTCTAGGCATAAGGCATTCCTCGTTTCTATCTCCAGACTGTCCTTTGTCACCTTGCATTCCTTCTATATCCACATGGGCCACAAAACGATTCGGCCTGTCTATGAAAATTCCTGTTACTATTTCTTTATAGATCATAATACTTTGCTGAATGTGAATTTTGATAAGCTGCACGAACATTTTCAGGTAAACGATCTGGTATCATTGCTTTTGCTTTATCTTCATTGCCGTCCTTTAGTGCTTGTTCATAATACCAGCATTTAAATTTAAGCATGTCCAACGACTTATTCATTTGCATAATCTCTGCCTCTGCGCGTTCCTTCTGTTTTTGAATCAATTCAAGACGATCCGCGTATGTAGAGGCACCTTCTGTACACCATTCCATAAATTGCCGTATATCTTTAATCTCCAATCCGGACTTCTTAAGACATTCGATCACCCTTAGAGCTTCTATTTCATTTTCGCTAAATTTACGAATTCCTGACTCCCTGGTAAGCTTAGGAAAAAGTCCCTGTTTATCATAATAACGCAGCGTTGAGATCGGTAATTGAAACATCTCCGCTACTTCTCCAATTGTATACATAGCAAACCTCCTAATTTACTGGTATCATCAAGGCTGCTTTCTTAAGTTGCTTCTGATCTTCCTTCACAATATTTTATAAGATTCTAAATCTCACCTTCATTTGCCTCTTCCAACTCCACGGTTTCCTGGCCTGTGCCTTTGCCTTCAATAAAACGCACCTGCAGCACAGCCTGAGGCCAATTTAATGAAATCTGTGCATGCTTTTCTTTCGCTGCAGCCTCCTCATTAAAAATCCCCAAAAGTTCATTTAAGATTTCTTTTGTCAGATAACCACCTCTCCAGTGAAAGAGAAGCACCTTTCCCTTCTTAACGGCCTGCCTGCTTCTGTTGCGCACCTCATCCAGCTTTGTCCATGAGACTTTCTTTTCTTTGTAATAGAAATGGTCATTGTCAGAACAAACCGGCACTTTCCAGATAACAGGCTCATGATCTCTGAAAATCTGTTCGTCTGAAAGATTAACGTAATCATATCGAATCAGATCATTTTTCGAAAGTGTATCGTCGAATGTAGCATCCAGATGATAATATTTTCCAGCAATACGAAGGACATTCCAGGCATGGCGATACTTAATCCCTTTCTCAGGATTATTCTCTGACAAAGCTATGATACACCAGATTCCCAGGGCATCGCATAGGGCTTTTACCGCTTTGGCAATACCCTCGCAAACCGCCACTCCATTTCCAAGGGCACCGATGATTTCATGAGAATACTCTTTCTTCAACTTATCATAGTACACATTCTTGCAAATAAAATCATGAATGTAGAGTTCTTTTCCTTTTTCATCCAATTTCTCAGCCTGTCTTGCCAGTTTCTTCACACGGGATTCCATGGCCTGCCGGTGCTCTTTTATTTTATCCTTGGTGAAGAGATATTCCGGAATCAACTCTACATATGTCGAATCATCATAGTATCGATATTTAAAGGTAACCGACCAAAAGATCATGGGATGATCCATTCTTACCATGAAATAAATGTCTCCCAATTCCTTTCGATCCAGACGCAACACAGGAAATGAAGGTGCCATCTGAAGAAGCCCCTGCTTCATTGCATAGTATACCTTCTGCTGATCTTTATTCAATTGATCATAATAATAGCTTTCTGCTTTATTCATTCTTTATTCTTCATCGCCTGGAAAGCCGTTGTAGGTCATCGCATTCCATTTGGCATTCACGGCCTCCAAATCTTTTTTTTGCATAATCCGATTGCGGTCGCTTAAGATAGCCAGCATCTCATCTGCCACATCCTCCATAGAAATTTTCTTATAATGCGACAGATAGCCTATCATCCTCTGCGCTGTCCAATCCGTGTTCAGATTAAGTGTAATCTGTTCGCAGAACTCTGCCGGATAACCACGCCGCAGCATGATCTCGTAGAGCTCCATGCTCT
>CAVBGA010000095.1:0-16008 GCA_963594675.1 Lachnospiraceae bacterium | reverse complement strand
CACCCTATGCCCTTCGGCTCCTGTATTGAAGTTCTGACGCTTCTCAAAGCCACATTCGTCTTTACACTGAGCAATGTATAGACTTGATACAGAAACATTGTACTGTTCCTTAATCCACTCTTTAATTTCTCTGTATGACGCTGAACCCTTAGCATTTTTCAGATGCTCTGCATCTTTTGGTTCATAATCAACGTGCATATACTCAACGTTCTTATCGTTGACTATTTCCCTACCCAGTAGGACAACCGTTTCAACATGCACCGTATGTGGAAACTGATCCACACCTCTTACACGCTTCAACTCATACCCACCATTACAAAGGTACTTTAAGTCCCTAGCCAAAGTTGCGCTATCACAGCTGACATACACCACCTTCTCTGGCTGCATTTTAAGAATTGTATCCAAAAGAGCCTGGTCGCATCCTTTTCTTGGAGGATCCACTACAATTACATCTGCTGAGATTCCATCCGCTTTATATTTTTGAGGAAGAACCTCCTCTGCTTTTCCCACATAAAATTCTGCGTTATCTATCCCATTGATGCGGGCATTTTCTTTAGCGTCCCTGATTGCATCGGGAATGATTTCCACTCCATAGACCTGCTTCGCCTGACCTGCCAAATAAAGAGATATAGTTCCTATTCCACAATAAAGGTCCCAAACAATCTCCTTGCCTTTCAATCCTGCATATTCTCGGGCAAGATCGTACAATTTTCTTGTCTGCACTGGGTTGACCTGATAGAAGGATAAAGGAGAAATTTGATAGGTAATATCCCCAATTTTGTCTGTAATGTAAGCACTTCCCCACAATGTTCGAACCTTATTTCCCATAATTACATTGGTTTTCTCTCGGTTAATACTAACAGAAATGCTGGTCATACCATCTATTTGTATTAATTTCTCTACCAATTTCTCTGCTGCCGGGAGGCGTCTGGCATTAATTACCAAACATACCATGATTTCATCCGTTGAAAAGCCATAACGAATCAACACATGACGTACCATTCCCTTTCCACTCATCTCGTCATAGGCTTCCACCTGATTTTCCTTCATATACTCGATGACCTTATTTAGAATTGTTTCGTTGACTTTAACTCCCAGTACACAATCTCGATTATCAATGATTCTATGACTTCGTCCGGCATAAAAGCCAGCCACAATATTGCCCTCTTTGTCCTTTCCAATGGGAAATTGTGCCTTATTGCGATAGCGGAAGGGATTATCCATCCCTACAATCTCTTCCATGGGAATTTCTTCTTCTGAAAATCCTCCAATCCGTCTCAAATTATTACAAATCAAATTCTCTTTGAAATGTAACTGTTCTTTATAAGACATATGCTGCAGCTGACATCCACCGCAAGGACCTGCTATAGCGCACTCTGCTTCCACTCTATAGGAGGAAGCTTTTCTTAATTCTTTTATTTTTCCATAGCCAAAGTTCTTTCCCACCTTGGTAACAATAGCTGCAATCTCATCTCCAATTACAGCATCTTTAATAAACAGAGGGTATCCGTCTATCTTACCGATACCCTCTCCGGAATGTCCCATATCACTTATGGTAACATTTACAATATCATTTTTTTTCAAATTCATCGTTTCATCCCTGTGTTTTTCGGATGTTTGACTCGAAGATACGATTGTATCCCAACCAGTCATTTTTGTCTCCTGCTGCATCAAAAATCTCTCGAAGAGTTTCCAATCTTGCATCCGTATTATCTGCCAAATTCAGGGCTACAGCCTCTGCAAGAGCCGGTTTCTTTGGAGATCCATATTCCAATTCCCCATGATGAGCTAAAATACAATGTTTTAACTCATTTTCCAGATTCAGAGGAAATCCTTCGATTTTTCCTGCTGCATCGTGAATCATCTCCGCTCCCATCATTATATGACCTAACAATTGGCCTTCATCCGTATAATCATTTTTAGGGAATGGAGAAAGTTCCTTTGTTTTTCCCATATCATGCAGGAGTGCCGCTGTTATCAAGAGATCGCGATTCAAATAGGGATACATAGCTGCATAGTGTTCACAAAGTCCAGTCACACTAAGTGTATGCTCCAGCAGACCTCCTACAAATCCATGATGGATGCTCTTCGCTGCAGAACTAAATCCAAAGGCTGCTACAAATTCCTGATCCTCTTCAAAGAAATGTTTTAAAAGAGCCAGAAGCCACGGATTTTTTATAGAAGCTATGTAGGCTTCCAGTTTTTGCTGCATCACAGCTCTGTCCTGCTGGCTAACCGGCAAATAATCTGCCGGATCATACTCCCCTTCATCTGCCTTTCTTGTCCTTTTAATATTTACCTGCAAAGCCCCTGCAAATGTTGTCACATCGCCAACCAGATCAATGTAGTCTAATGCCTCAAAATCTGCAATTCCCTGAGAATTCGGATCCCAGATTTTCGCATCTACAGTTCCTGTCCGATCCTGCAAGGTCACATTCTCATACGGCTTTCCATTTTTGGTCATAGCGGACTGTTTATGCTTGCACAGATAAATTCCGGACACTCGATCTCCGTCTTTAAATTCTTTAATATATTTCATAATGTAATAATACCCTTTCATTGCATAACTCAGGTCTAAAGGCCCTCAAATATATTACAATGAACCAATGGTGACGTCAAATGTTAACTCGGAATATCCGTTTACTCCTTCTCTCATTAATGTCAGTGTTACTTCATCTCCCACAGAGCATTGATTCAAAGCGGTCACATACTGTTTCATACTTTTAATCTTCTTATCATTAAATTTTGTAATCACATCTCCATTTTTGCATCCTGCCAGCATAGCCGGTGAATCTGACTCTACTTCATTAATATAAACTCCTATGGGAATTCCTGTCTCTTCATTGATTTCTTGCGTTACTGCCTCCCCTTTTATGCCAGTATAGAGAAGAGATTTATTGTTGGACAAATTCTCGATTAAATCTGTGAGTTCTGTAATGGAAATAAAACTCACCACCCGAGAGCTGGAGACTAGAGGCTGTACAGCAATTCCAACGACGCTTCCTTCAATATCCAAAAGAACACCACTGCTCTTTTTGTTCCCCTGAATGTTTGTTGTAAGCAAGGTATATTCCGCATCATAAAGTGTAAGAGTATTGTCATTGGAAGTTAATTCTCCAAAAGTAACGGTATCATCGTAGCCAAGAGAATTACCAAGAAAAATCACAGGATCTCCCTGATTTGTTGTGGACATGCTACCAAATTCTGCTGTCTTAATCTTACTCAGTGTATCGCTGTTCATGTCCCCTAAAGAAACCTTCAGCACACATAAACCGCTTACCGGATCGGCCTTTTGCATTTCCGCATCCACAGATTCGCCGTCTACAAAGGTAAGTCGAATTCTCTCTGCCTCGCTTACTCCTCTTGACTCTGTAACAATAAAGAGATCTTTTGAATTTTCAGCAACAATCATGCCTGTTACTTGATTCTTATTTTCATGAGAATTATTAAACCAATCCGTATTCTCTGAAATCCCCGTCACAGTAACAATCGATTTTTTGGCCCTTCTGGATACCTTCGCCATCTGTCGATATAGCTTGGTATAATCCCTCAGATCTAGTTCCTCCGGCACCTCTACAATTCGAGTAACATTTCCATCTTCGTCTACTGATTCCTCAACATCAGCACTACTGCTAGAATCATCATCAAGTTCTGTAGCAATAGCCTCCTTATAGTCATCAAGAGACACCTGATCCTCATCATTCTGTGCTGCGAAGCCCTTCAGCATCTGACAAAAAACGACCGCTGCAATTGCCCCAAAAAGAACTGCGGCGCAAATAAAAATGATTACCTTCAGTACAATTTTCTTTTTATTAATCGGCTTTTTTTTCTCTGTTTTTTTTATAAAATTATGCTCTACCATTCTTCTTTGATTTCCTCGCTTTGCAAGCTAAAATCCACCTCTTAATATGTCTATAATTTTACCAAAAAGATATGAACAATCTATGAATAAGATGGGTATTCTAAGGTTAGAAACACTTGATAATGCAGGTGATTTTTATCTCCTACTCATTTCAATTTTTTCCGGCATCTGTTATACTAAAATTTGATCAAATAATCATTAGAAAGGCTGATCATGAATAAGAAAGCACTAAATAAATTAGAATATCATAAAATTATTAAGCGTCTGTCGGCACTGGCTTCCTCTCAACCAGGAAAAGCCAAATGCGAAGCCCTTCTTCCCTCAAAAAATCTGACGGAAATACAAGGCTGGCAAAGACAAACGGGAGACGCTCTGAACCGTATTTTTAAAAAGGGCCATGTATCCTTTGGTAATGTGGTAAATATCCGTCCATCCTTAAAAAGGTTGGAGCTAGGAAGTTCCTTAAGTATTCCGGAACTTCTGTCTATTGCCGCACTTCTAGAAAACTGTGCCCGGGTAAAATCCTATGGTCGTCCGGAATTGGCTGATACACCACCAGATTCCCTAAGCGCCATGTTTGATGCATTAGAACCTTTGACGAATCTCTCCACTGAAATTCGCCGATGCATTATTTCTGAAGAAGAAATAAGTGATGATGCCTCACCTACTTTGCGACATATTCGCAGATCCATGAAAACTGCCGGTGACCGCATTCATACGCAACTGACACAGCTTGTCAGTGGGTCTGCCCGCACTTACCTGCAGGATGCTGTCATTACCATGCGTGGTGGCCGTTATTGTATTCCCGTCAAGGCGGAATATAAAAATCAAGTGCCCGGTATGATTCACGACCAGTCTTCATCCGGATCTACACTTTTTGTAGAGCCTATGGCCGTTGTTAAGTTAAATAATGAAATACGCGAACTTGAACTAAAAGAAACTGCTGAAATCGAAATCATTCTCGCAGCACTAAGTGCAGAAGCCGCTGAGTATATAGAAACCCTGGGCTACAATATGGAAAATATGATTGAGCTGGATTTCATCTTTGCCCGTGCTTCTTTGGCCATGGAACAAAACGCCACAGAACCTGTATTCAATCAGGATGGAATTATTAAGATCCGTCAAGGACGTCACCCCCTGATTGATCCTAAGCAGGTAGTTCCTATCGATATCCGACTGGGAGAAGATTTTGATCTCCTGATTATTACCGGTCCCAATACGGGTGGTAAAACGGTTTCATTAAAGACCATGGGGCTGCTCACCTTAATGGGACAGGCAGGATTGCATATTCCCGCACTTTCCAACTCTCAGCTTTCCGTTTTTAATGAACTTTATGCAGATATCGGTGATGAGCAGAGTATCGAACAATCCCTCAGTACCTTTTCATCCCATATGACAAATGTTGTTTCCTACTTGAAACAAGCAGACGAACATTCTTTGGTACTTTTTGATGAATTAGGTGCTGGTACAGATCCTACCGAGGGTGCAGCTCTTGCGATCTCTATTCTCTCATATTTGCACAGCAGAGGAATTCGGGCTATGGCAACCACTCACTACAGTGAATTAAAGGTATATGCCCTTTCCACTCCTGGTGTGGAAAATGCATCCTGCGAGTTTGATGTGGAAACCCTGCGTCCTACTTATCGTCTGCTCATAGGTGTGCCAGGTAAAAGTAACGCCTTTGCCATCTCCAAAAAGCTGGGGCTCCCCGACTTTATCATTGAGGATGCGAAGACACGAATCAGCCAGGAGGAGGAATCCTTCGAAGATGTTATTTCCTCTCTGGAAGAAACACGAAAACTGGCTGAAAGAGAGCAGGAAGAAGCACACCGATATAAGAAAGAGCTAGAGGAATTAAAAGCCCAGTTAGAAGCCAAGCATGACAAACTTTCTGCCAGCCGTGAAAAATCTATTCGGGAGGCAAATGAACAAGCTCATGCCATTCTCAGGGAAGCCAAGGAATATGCGGATCAAACCATTCGTCAATTTCAGAAATACGAAAAGTCTAGTCCTAATATTCGTAAAATGGAAGCCGATCGTCAAAAGCTTCGTGAGAAAATGAAAAAAAACGAAGAAAAGATGGCTCTGAAACAAGAGAAAAAGAATGCTGGCGTAAAAGCAGCAGATCTTCGCATTGGTGATTCTGTTAAGATTGTCAGTCTGAATCTCAAAGGAACGGTCAATACCCTTCCCGACAATAAAGGAAATCTTTTTGTCACTGCTGGTATTATGCGTACCAAAACCAATATTAATGACTTGATCTTAGTAGATGACGCGGTAATTAAAGCACCCGGCATAAAACGAACAAACTCTGGAAAAGTAAAAATGTCCAAATCCACCCACACTGGAACGGAGATTAATCTTCTCGGCAAAACAGTGGATGAAGCTGTTGCAGAATTAGACAAATATTTGGATGATGCTTATCTTGCACATATTCCCAGTGTTCGGGTGGTTCATGGAAAAGGAACCGGTGCCTTGCGTAAGGGAATCCATAATTATCTTCGGCGTCAAAAGCATGTCAAATCTTTCCGCCTAGGAGCATTTGGGGAAGGTGATTCCGGAGTAACCATTGTGGAATTTAAGTAGTTACATTTATAATATAGGAGGAAAATATGCTAGCAAAACAGAAAATTCTAATCGTAGATGATGATATACACATTGCAGAATTGATTTCCCTCTATCTGACAAAGGAATGTTTTGATTGTAAAATCGTCAATGATGGGGAGGAAGCCATTCAAGCTTTTGACGAATTCCAACCAAATCTGATCCTCCTTGATTTGATGCTCCCGGGCATTGATGGCTATCAGGTCTGCAGAGAGATTCGTTACAAATCCAAAGTTCCCATTATCATGCTGTCTGCTAAAGGTGAGGTCTTCGACAAGGTTCTTGGTCTGGAACTTGGCGCTGATGACTATATTATCAAACCCTTTGACAGCAAGGAAATGGTGGCAAGGGTTCGGGCAGTACTTCGACGCTTTGAGCCGGATCCTCGCAGCAGCCACGCAGCACCCGCTGCCCCAGCTCCCAAAGAAAAAAGCGTCAGTTATCCCAATCTGGTAGTGAATCTCAGTAATTATTCCGTACTTTACATGGGAAAGCCCCTGGTAATGCCACCAAAGGAGTTAGAATTACTCTATTTTCTGGCAGCTTCTCCCAACCAGGTTTTCACAAGGGAACAACTTTTAGATCATATCTGGGGTTATGAATATATGGGGGATACCCGTACTGTAGATGTCCATATCAAACGACTTCGTGAAAAAATAAAGGATCAAAGCGGCTGGTCCATTAAAACAGTCTGGGGAATCGGTTATAAATTCGAGGTTAGAAACTGATGAAAAATCGTTTGTTTTTCAGATTTCTCCTATCCTTTTGTGCAATTACCGTTTTAGGCTTTCTTCTGATCAGCCTTTTAGGGCCCCATTTGATCCGAAATGATCTTGAAAACCATTATGGTACCGCACTCTATAAAGAAGCGGTACATATTGCATCTGCCTATGATGACGAAGACCTTAGCAAAAATTCCGCTTCACTTACGGAAAGTTATCAAAATATAGTTGCCCTATCAACTTACATGGATAGTGAGATATGGGTCATTGATAAAGATGGAGATATTTTACTAAACACTGCGGATGAAAACAATGAGAACACGGTTACCTCCATCGAAAATTTTGATCCTGTATCCCTGGGTAGCTCAACCTACACCATCGGCGATTTCTATGGTCAATTTTCCAGTGAAACCCTGAGTGTTCTGGCCCCGGTAACTTCCAATATGTCCACACTGGGCTACATAGCTATTCACGCGCCCACCAGCACTTTTAATGCGGAAATTATAGATCTTTTAAAAAGTATGTATCTGCTTTTGCTGATCAGTGATATCATGATACTGTTGATTTTTTTCCTTTATCAAAGATCCATCAGCAAACCCATAGGGCAAATCACCCAAGGGGTTAAGGAATATGCAGCCGGAAACCTGACTTATAATATCCCCGTTGATAACAACGATGAGATTGGTTATCTGGCAGCAACTTTGAATTATATGTCAGATGATTTGGCACAAACTGAAAAATACCAGCAAAAATTTATTTCCAATGTGTCCCACGACTTTCGATCTCCTCTCACTTCCATCAAGGGATTTATCGAGGCAATTAAGGACGGAACGATCCCTCCGGAAATGCAGGAACATTATCTGGATATCGTTCTAAATGAAACTGAACGGCTAAGCAAGCTCACAGAAAGTATTCTGACTTTAAATGAATTAGAAAGCAAGGGCTCTACGCTTTCCATTACGGATTTTGACATTAATGCTGTAATTCAAAGTACTGCTGAAAGCTTCGGCGGCTCCTGCATGAAGAAAAATATAACCATCGAACTCATCATGGTATCGGAACCTCTCTATGTCTCCGCAGATATGGGCCGGATTCAACAGGTTCTCTACAATCTGATTGACAACGCCATAAAATTTAGTCCCACCGCCTCTTCAATCCAGATAGAAAGCTCAGAAAAACACGGAAAAATTTTCGTCTCCGTCAAAGATAGTGGCAGTGGTATTTCAAAGGAAAATATTAAGAAGATATGGGACCGATTTTATAAAGAAGATAGTTCCAGAGGAAAGGATCGTAAAGGCACTGGTCTGGGCTTGTCCATTGTAAAAGATATTATAAATGCCCATAATCAGAATATTAATGTTATCAGCACAGAAGGGGTGGGAACAGAATTTATTTTCACCCTGCAAAAAACAAAGAATCCTCGATATTCTAATACGGACTAAAAAAAAGGTGTAAATTTCCGACACACAATGTGTCACAAATTTACACCTTTACTTATTTTACTTTTTGAATTTTCCCGCTGTCTGCATATCCGCAAATCCATGTTGCCGTAGGGCTTCATAAAGGACAATTGCCACGGAATTAGATAGATTAAGGGATCGTATCTCGGGATTCATAGGAATTCGAATGGTATGTTCCAAATCATCCTGCAGAATATCTTCCGGTATTCCTGCACTTTCTTTGCCAAACATAATATAGCAATCTTTTTCATAGTCCACTTCTGTATACAGATTAGGAGACTTGGTAGATGCCATATAGAGAACTGCATTAGGATTCTTGTCTAAGAAATCCTGAAAGTTAATATATCGTGTAACATCCAGATCCTTCCAGTAGTCCATTCCTGCCCGTCGCAATTCTTTTTCATTAATACGAAATCCCAAAGGTTCAATCAAATGCAACCGGGTTCCTGTAGCCACACAGGTTCTTCCAATATTTCCGGTATTTGCCGGTATTTCCGGCTCATAAAGTACAATATTAAATGCCATATTATCCCATCACCTTGTATAATTCATCTGTTTTTGGTCGATCCAGATAGCGAACATCCTCTCCATTTCTCAGAATTCGGTCATTCCCATCTGTTGTTCTTCCCACCACTACCGCAGGAATTCCTAACAGATTTAATTTGTGAACTAATTCTACGCCATCATCCGCAGCCATCAAAATTGCCCCAGATGACCTAATCATATAAGGATTCAGTCCAAAAAATTCACAAATCTCTATCGTTTCCTGCTTTATCGGTATCTTCTTCAAGTCAATATCCAGTCCAGTGCCAGCTCCCTGAGCCATCTCCCATAAGGCGGCAAAAATTCCACCTTCCGCAAGATCATGCATAGCAGTAACTCCACACTCCATAGCAATTTTTGCTTCTGGAAGTACCGACAAGTACTCTGAAAATCCCTTCGCTGTATCAATAAAATGTCTGGAAAAGGTTTTCAACAGCTCATCTGTCTTTTCTTTTGCCAGAATAGCTGTCGCCTCTAAGCCAATCCATTTACTGATAATAAGATCTTGATGAGGTTTCATTTGCTCTACACTTTTCAACTGGGTTTTTTTCACTTTTCCAACAGCAGTCACCATAAGCAAGGGTTGATTTACAAGAGCCGTAACTTCCGTATGCCCACCTAAAACTTCTATATCCAACTTTTCACATATCCGGTCCACATCTTGCATCATCTGCCGAATCTGTGGCTCCTCTATCTTCTCTGGCAGCATCATCGTAAGCATGAGACCAAGGGGTGTCGCACCAGAAGCCGCAAGGTCATTTACTGCAAGATAAACGCAATGCTGTCCCAAATCCTGCAAGCTTCCAGTAATAGGATCAGCTGAGAGAACAAAGACTTCATCTTCTTCTATCTGCAATGCCGCACAATCCTGTCCTACCGCCGGCCCCAGCAAAACTTCACTTCTTCTATGACTTACCTGTCGTAATACGGAACGTACCAGAACATTCTCCGGTAATTTCCCAATCTTCATCTTATATCTATCCTCACATTAATAACTGTCAATTACGTCATATACCTTATCCAAGCTATTGCTATCAATAGCAGACTGGATCGCACTGGCTGCGCTGGAATCCGTTGTCTGGGTTCCTACATTGTAAGTCTCCGGACTCATCTCGTAGGTGCTGGTATTGAACTCTTCCTTTGTTTCCTCTCCATTTTCAGTTACAATTTTCCAAAGGCAGGCTTCATATCCAGTATGCGAAGTTCCCACCTGCGTAACTGTACCAAAAGCATCATCCGTTGCATTTAATTCAACCTCAGGCTCAATGGTTTTCAAAGTCTCACTTTCAAAGGTAACTTCTCGATCCTCTGAGCGGTATTCCTTACCATATATGGTAAAACCAACGGTTCCGCCATCTGCATAGCCCTCTATATAAATAGGATGCTCCAGATTATTAACAAACTTAAGATCCTTACTTCCTTCAGCAATCGCCGCATCCATAGAAGGCTTCACATAACTTACCACCATAGAATGATTATGCCGCTCTGTAATTTCAACTTCTGCGCGAATCAATGCCATATATAAGGTAGTGGACACCTGGCAAATTCCTCCACCATAGGTATTAACAACACTTCCACTTTCATAGGAAGGAGCCTGAGCATAGCCATTATCTTCCTCGAAAGGAACCACCAGCTCCGTCACAGAAATCTCTTGTCCCGGAAATACGGTTGTACCATTCAAAAGTTCTGTTCCTCGCTCAATATTTGTCCTTCTGGCATCACTACTGGAAGAATAATCGGTCTCTGCAGAGCCCAATACATCTGTTACTTCCTCTAACTCAGCGGCTGTATTTTCAGATGCCGTCACGGTAACCGGAAGATCAATGCTTCCTGTTCCCTCTTTCCATTGCGTCGTCATATAATTATAGATGGTATCTACCGCATTATCATAATCCAGCTTTACCCCTGCCGATTCACTGCTAATTTGAAAGTCTCCATTATCATCCTTAGAAAGGGAGGCATCCATTGGCGAAGTATCGTAAAGCTGACATCTGTCTTCCAGAATTGTTCCAATCGCATCCTTATCTACCTGATAAGATAACTTAATGCTTACTGGATTCTCTTCCAAATCTTTCTTTGCTTTATAACGCTTAATCACATCACCCTGCTGTCCATAAGAAAGAGCATCCGATACGGCACTATCTACTTCTGCAGAGAGTCCAAACTCCTCTGCCGTCGCTGTCGTTGTATTATTACCCATTTTCAAAGTAAAACGACTTTTTCCAAGACTTTCTATATAATTGGACAAAGCTTGTTTTGCCTCAGATGCAGTCATACCAGACACGTCGACCCGTCCAATATATACACCATCCAAGATACGAGCAGAATCATCAGAACTTTGTTCAGATGTCGTATCCGAAGCAGTGTCTGTCCCAGTAGCCGCTGCGCTATCTAATGCACTATCTGATGCACTGTCTTCTGTGCTGTCCGATACACTGTCTTCTGTGCTGTCTGATGCACTATCCTCTGTACTATCTGATGTAGTGTCTGATTCTGTATCTGATGTAGTGTCCGACTCCTGCTGTGACTCTGCATAAATGTGACTTGATGCAGTTAAAGGAAAAATCAGAAAAGACAAAGCAAGAAGGACTGCTTTCACCCTTGTCATCTTCATAATAATCACCTTCTCTTTATTTATCCTATAAGAGCACTCAGCACTGTTGTTAGGACCATAGCTAATACTAGAATAACAGCAACCGCTCCACATATGATTCTTTTCTTTTTAGGATCTAATTTCCACATGATATTCACCTCTGTATTCTTCCATGATTACTTATAATTTTGTCAATCATTCGAGAAGCCTCATTCTTTGTTAGACTTTCGATATCAACGTTACATTCTATTCTATGATATCTGATAAGATCATTCAAGTATCGTTTTTGAGAAAGCGTTATAGGACCCTGTTTCTTCACTTTATAAGTTACCAGCCTAGGTGAAAAAAGTTCCGGATAATCCTCAAAAAATTCTTCTCTCAAATTGCAATACAGCTTCCATGTGTTTATCGCATCATCTAAAGCTCTGTGGGCATGATCCTGCTGAATCTGATAATGAAGACATAAGGCTCCTAACTTTTTGCTTGGAAGATCTGTCAACGTTTTTCTGGCAATGGCCAGGGTATCAATGGTCGTTCTCTCAAAATCCAGGCCCATGTTTACGCTTTTATGTCTGAGGAATCCATAATCAAATGATACATTATGTCCTAAAAGTGGATAATTTCCGCAAAAATCTATAAATCCCCTAAGGGCCTCATCTCCATCACAGCCTCTTTCTGCCATATCCTGTGTGATGCCTGTAAGTTCTTGCACCCTATAGGGAATTTGCATTCTGGGATTAATTAATTTTTCATATGTAGCACAAATTTCCCCATGTTCTACCCGTACTGCGCCTATTTCCAAAATTCTGTCATTTGCTGGTCTCAATCCCGTTGTCTCTAAATCCACAACAACCAGATTAAGGTCCCATCCTTTATTCTCCATCTATTTCTTCCTCTAACTCAATTTTTATACAGCTCGCATTTCCTGTCAATGGATCTCTTTTCTTATAATCAAAAAGAATCGCACATGCCTTCTTACTTCGATCCTCTACCAGATCAAAATCAAAAAATTCCATGTGTGTCATTCTCCGAATTTGTTTATGATCATATTCTGAATAATCAGACAATACCGTATCGTATAAGGGATCATAAAGTCTTATTTGTCTTGCTACGCCCCCCTCTTGTTCTATTTTCCAGGAGGGTCTGCTTTTCGCATTTTCTCTTAAATAGTAGTCAAAAGCAAGAATTTCATCTATTAATTTACTTTCGTCAGGATAACGTTCCTGCAAAAATTCTCTAAGATTTATATATCGTGCCATTCTGGAATGAGAAATTCCCTCAGGAAATTTTCGGTCGTACCAGGATCCCAATTCTAAGAAGAAATCAAAAAGTGATGTTTCCTTTTCTTCAACCCAGCGAAGAATCTCGGAAAACTGTGTACTATTATAATACACCTCTACCATTTCCTCCACCAGCTTCATCTGCAGCACATCCTGATAATCTATCCATTCTGTATAGAGAACCTCGTAGGGGCCCTCAGATTGACAGATCAGATGATAAGAATCCTGTTTTTCCCAGATTAAAGAACCTTTCAACACTTTAAGAAATCCTAATTGTAATTGCTGGGGATGAAGATGATATACATCATTGAATGATTTACGAAAACTGTCAAAACCTTCATAAGGCAGCCCCGCAATCAAATCTAAATGTTGATGAATATTCTGAAAAGATTGAATTTCATTCACTACCTGTGCAATATGAGAAAATTTCATAGGTCGACGAATTTCTTTTAATGCTTCCTCATTGGTTGTCTGAACTCCAATCTCCAACTGAATCAATCCCGGTCTCATCCTACGAAAAATTGCCATATCTTCCTCATCCAGAAGATCCGCTGCAATCTCAAAATGAAAATTTGTTACTCCATTATCGTGATCAATGATATAGTTCCATATGGTTCGCGCATGATTTTTATTGCTATTAAATGTACGATCCACAAATTTCACCTGAGGAAGCTTCTGGTCTAGAAAAAATTGCAATTCTGGAAGCACCAGGTCCAAACTACGAAACCGCAATTTTTTATCGATCGAAGAAAGACAGTAGCTACAGGAAAATGGACATCCGCGACTTGACTCATAATATATTAAACGATGTTCAAATTCCTTCATATTATGATAAGGGAAGGGAATATCTGACAGATCCATGGGCGCCCTGTCTTTATTCAGACAAACGTCTTCCAGACTATTTCTCATGGTCAAACCTGCGATTTCTTCTAAATCTGGCTTGCCACAGCGAAAATGCTTTACCAACTCCAAAAAGGTTTCTTCCCCCTCACCTCTCATAATACCATCAATCCAAGGATGCTCTTTCAACATGCGATCTGATTCATAGGTAACTTCTGGACCACCAAGCCAAATCTGTAAATCCGGCATGATTTTTTTCAATTCGCGGCTAATCCGAAGTATCATGGAAATATTCCATATATAGCAAGAAAATGCCAGAAAATTGGGTTTTCTTTCATAGATGTCTTTAAGAATTACATCCATCTGTTGATTAATTGTATATTCTTTTATTTCAACTTCCTGGCCTTTCGCCCTGGCATAATTTTGCAGGCTATATACGGCAAGACAGGAATGAATATATTTTGCATTAACCGCTGCCAATAGTATTTTCATATAAAAACCTTCCTTTGCATCAGTGTATACACGAAACAAGGGTGCCGCAAACAATTTGCAGCACCCCATTTCATATCATGAAGCATCCTAAGCTTAGCGCATATCGCTTAAGCATTCAATGGATATTTATCTGTTAAATCAGATACAATAGATTTTGCCTGGTCTAGATTATCCTCGCTTTTAATCATCAAAGAAATGGCTTCTGCTAAACGATCCATATCCTTGTCATTGAGACCTCTTGATGTTACTGCTGCTGTTCCCAGTCGCACACCACTGGTTACATTTGCAGAAAGCGGATCATTGGGAATGGTATTTTTATTGCAGGTAATATTAGCAAGTTCCAAACGCTCTTCCATATCCTTACCTGTAATTCCGGTACCTCTAAGATCAACCAACATCAAGTGATTATCTGTTCCACCTGAAACTATATTGATACCTCTACTCATCAATCCCTCGCAAAGAGCCTTCGCATTCTTTACAATATTCTCCTGATAAGTCTTATATTCAGGCTGAAGAGCTTCCTTAAGGCAAACAGCTTTTGCCGCAATCACATGCATCAAAGGTCCCCCCTGAATTCCTGGAAATACCGCCTTATTCAGTTTTAACTTATCAGCAATCTCCTGGCTGGCCATAATCATGCCACCTCTTGGGCCTCTAAGTGTCTTATGTGTTGTTGTTGTTGTAATGTGCGCATAGGGAATGGGACTGGGATGAAGTCCTGTAGCCACTAAACCTGCAATATGCGCAATATCTGCCATAAGAATAGCCCCAACTTCATCTGCAATCTCACGGAATTTTTTAAAATCAATGGTTCTTGCATAAGCGCTGGCACCACAGACAATCATCTTTGGCTTACATTCTAAAGCAATTCTTCTTACTTCTTCATAATCAATTACACCATCACTATTTACGCCATAAGGCACAATATTAAAGTAAGTACCAGAAAAATTAGCCTTACTTCCATGAGAAAGATGTCCGCCATGGGCAAGATTCATTCCCATAACAGTATCCCCTGCTTTCAGAGCTGCATAAAATACAGCCATATTCGCCTGTGCACCTGAATGAGGCTGGACATTAACATATTCACAGCCAAATAATTTTTTAGCTCTTTCTATTGCAAGTGTCTCTACAACATCAACACAATCGCACCCACCGTAGTATCTTTTCCCTGGGTACCCTTCTGCATATTTATTTGTTAAAGGTGAACCCATTGTAGCCATAACGGCTTTACTAACCCAGTTTTCTGACGCAATCAGTTCAAGGTGTGAATTTTGACGAGCAATTTCATTTTGAATCTGCTCTGCGATCTCCTGATCTACATTTGCAATTTCCTGAAATGAATACATTTGTCTCCTCCATTGAGTAAATAAATTAAATGATACATTTTAGTATTATAAAGTATTAAAGCAGTCATTACAAGAAATATATATCACTTTTCTTCCTGTTTATCGTACAATTTTCTTTTATTTATTGTCCACCATTTGTGCATTTTTTCAAAAAAAAATTCTATAAGAGACAATCACTTATAGAACAAACGCAAAAATTCAAATTGTAAATAAAATGCCCAGAACCGGAATCGAACCAGTGACACGAGGATTTTCAGTCCTCTGCT
>CAVBGA010000094.1:0-33292 GCA_963594675.1 Lachnospiraceae bacterium | reverse complement strand
TGTCGTTTTCCGCGACAGCTATATTAGAATAACAGATGAGTTTGCTCCTGTCAACATTTTTTTTGAATTTTTTGCAACTTTTTACACAATAGCTACAAATGCAGAAGAAACAGCCACCGGCCGTTTCTTCTGCATACTTAGACAACATAGAGAGAGCGCTTACTGCCCCCCCAATTGATCAGCAGAATTTTATCCCCTTCCAATAAATTTGCTCATTTATCTTTGTCTCCGGCAGTAGCTGTACATCTTTCAGAGCATATTCTTTGAATTTTTCAAAGCCGGTCCTGTCAATGATATAGCCAATATGCTCCTTTCGAGCCGGTGCATCAGGTGAAATATATTTTTCTACATATTCATAGGTGTTTTTAATAATCTTAATAATATTCTCTTCATCCGCCCATACAAGGAAATCCTCTCCCAAACGAGGATTCTTCTTTCCTGTACGCCCCATAATAGTGAGCTTATAATATTTTTTCTGACTTCTTGTCCAAGCTCTCGTAGGACACTTGGTGACGCAGACACCACATCCGATACATTTATTAGCATCTCTTACTATTTGATTATTTTCCATGTGCAAGGCGCCTACAGACAGGGAATTGCATCCTTTGATGCAGGCCTTACAGCTGACGCATCGATCCGGATTGTATTGCGGCAACGTCATTCCAATAATACCGAAATCATGCATTCTGGCTTTTGCGCAGTCATTAGAACAGCCTGTACAAGCCACTTTAAAGTGAAGGTCATTGGGAAATATTGCCTGATCAATCTTTTTCGCCAGTTCTGCCGTATTATAATTGGCAAATGGACAGACATTATTTCCTATACAGGCAGATATATTTCTTGTACCTGATGCTGGATATCCTTTTCCCTTAGCCGCCCCATCCTGCTTGGTCTCTACCAAATCAATAATTGGCTGAAGCTTCTCATTGACGGATTCCATATCCTCCAAATGAATTCCTTCAATCTCAAAGCCCTGTCTGGTGGTAAGATGGACAAATCCATTGCCATATTCTTCTGCTATTTCCTGCACCATCCCTAAAACCTTTGCGTCGAGATAGCCTCCGGGTACACGAATTCTAGAAGCACCTATTCCTCTTTTTTTAGAGATTCTCCATGCATTTTTCTTCACTTTTTTTGTATTAATATCAAGACTCATATTAATCCCCCTAATCAAAAAGTTCTCTGGCCTGAGCATAATTAAATACCGGTCCATCCAGACAAACATATTTTTCGTTCATTCTGCAGTGACCACATTTACCAAGTCCGCAGCACATTTTCCGTTCATAGGATGTCCAAATCTGCTGATCTTTTACTCCCAGCTTTTGAATTTCCATTATCGTAAAGCGAATCATTACCGGCGGGCCTACGCAAACAAATACCGCATTATTGATATCTCGAAATTTCAGATCTGAAATGTATTTCGTAACCATACCAACAGGGCCTGCATATCCCTCTTCCGCCGAATCCACAGTAAGTATCACCTGCAATTTTTCCTGCCATTTCTTAAAATCCTCTTTAAAGAGAATCTGGTCAGGATTTTTAAATCCGGCAATAAGAGTGGTGCTGACTGCTTCCTCCGGATGTTCCGAAAAATACTGGACGATTCCACGGACGGGAGAAACACCGGTTCCCCCACCTATGATTACTAACTCTTTCCCTTTAAACTTTTCCAAATCAAAGCCATTTCCATAGGGGCCACGAATGTAGAAACTGTCTCCCACATAGTTTTCAAAAATTTCATTGGTAACTGCACCCACCCGGCGTATTGTAAAATCTACTGTATCTTCCTGAATACCACTTACAGAAATCGGAGCCTCTCCAAATTTAGGGATAGAAACCTCAAAAAATTGTCCTGGTTTCAAATCACCTTTGTATTCCATACGAAAGGTATACTCTAAGTCCGTATGGCGAATTACTTCTTTGATTCTGGATAACTGCGGAATATAATTGTTCTGCATTTAGAAGTCCCCCTTTCCCAGACGATTCACCAGATTTGAGTAGGAAATATACTCAGGGCAAACGCTGTCACACCGGCCACAACCTACACACATGGTGTAACCAAATCTCTTTTTAAAATCCTCGATTTTATGCATTACCTTAAAACGGAAGCGATCTCCTTTCGAATTGCGGAAGCTATGACCGCCAGCAATCGTATCGTAACCATCCACCTGGCAGGAAGCCCACACTCTTCGTCGTTCCCCTGCATGAGCATTATCTCTATAAAATATATCTTGCATAGTAAAACAGGTACAGGTGGGACAGACAAAATTGCAGCGTCCGCATGAAATACATCGCTCTCCATATTCCTTCCAGATAGAAAGGCTTCCCACATCTTTGGAGAGTGCATCAGGAAGAGTTACCTCCTCCTTATTCTCTTCTACAAATTCAGGTACAACGGTTGCCTTTTCTTCTCCCACAAAATACGTCTCTATTTTTTCATTTTTCACATCAAGAAATACTTCTTCATTCTTAAGGCGAATAAAGGCATCATAATCTTCCGTTTGATTTGTGCCCATGCTGACGCAAAAACCACTGGAGCAGGTTTGGGAACATTCCATAAGGACAAAATATGCTTTTTCCCTAATCCGAGCGTAGTAAAAATCCTCCGAGCCATTATGAAGATATATTTGATCCAATCTCTTTAGGGCGTGAAGATCACAGGCACGCAGAAAAATCAAAAGATTTTTCTCAGGATCCTTAGGCACAATGGTTTGATCTTCCGTAAAATAGAAAATAGTTTCTCTGATTTTTAAAAGTGCCTCCTTAAAAGAATAATCCGATCTTTTTTCCCATTCAATTTCATCCAAATTTTCCACTTTGTCGTATCGAACCACATCTATATCCGAAAAAGTTCCCTCTCCCTTTTTCAGAACAGGAGCCCAAATATCAAAGTCCTTTGTCATCGAAGTAAAACTTCTGAAAAATTTGTCTTTGCTTAAGCAATATCCCATAGCTAATATCCTTTCTTATATAACAAAAAGATTCCTTTCAGCAAATTTTACCAAAAAGGAATCTTTCCTTCTGTGATTAACATCACACTTTATTCAGTTATCGGATATTTTTTTCAATAGCAGATCTGTATCCAGAATACAAATAATGCCATTATGATAAATAATCAATCCTTCTTTTTTTAAATGTCCTACGGTTCTGGAAACAGACTCCCTTTTAGCCCCTATCATATCTGCCAGAAGGGTGACACTAATCTTAAAAGGAATATGAATCCCCTTTTCATCCCTCACTCCAAAATCCCTGGCAAGCTTCCATAGTTTGCTTAGCACCTGCTGTTCCAGATGAAAGGAATTTGAAGTATTTGCCAATTGATGATAAAGTTTCCGGATTTTTTTCGCCGCCGAATAAAAAACCGCCTGAGAAAAATCTGTATCCTTCATAAATTCCATAAAATCCCCGCGAGGAATTTTCAAAATCAAACTATCACATAAAGGTTCTGCACTAACCGAGGCAATGGGATTCTCCAGAATCACTTCATTCAGTAAAATCCCCTGTGAATAAATAAAAATATTTTTTCTGTCTCCATTATGATTATGACGATACATAATCACATAGCCTTCAATCACAAAATAGAGGAATCCTGCTTCTTCCCTTTCCCGAAAAATAGGTACACCTCTTTTTTGCATATATACATGCCCTATGCCAACTATCTTTTTTTGAATCTCTATATTTGCGCAGCATAATATATTACACTTTTGTACAGCATCCTCTATTGTCATTCTTATATCCTCAAAGGGTCATTCCAAATTCTGTTTTCAGTATTCTAAGAAACTCCTCATCACTTTTTATCGGATAAGAAGTGATAGAATCCTTATCCCTTACCTTATAGACCTCGTCCATAATGCTTTTTGCTCCATTTTCGGTACGGAGATTCACGATTCGATGTTGCACAAATAAACCCTCCGGATCATTAGAACAGTAGAAATTCATAGGAAGGAAATCTACAGGAAATACCGGCTGCAAATTGAAATGCAAAACATCTTCCCAAGCTCCTGCCGAAGTAACCCGCTTTAGCAGCCACCAATTCTCATCATATCTTTCCGTTTCAAAGACTTCTCCATGAATATCCAAGGAATGTCCATCCATTACCGGTACCGCCCCTGGGGGCTGGGGACCACCATACCCTACATCACAATAATAGAGCAAATTCTCTAATTTTACAATCACGCCCCGATGACTGCAAGGGCGAAGTTCTTCACTGCCATTTACAATACGGCAATAGACGGAATATGCTTCATAGCCCAGATCTTTTAACATTCTTTCAAAAAGACCATTCATCTCAAAACAATAGCCACCTCTTTTTTCCCGAACTATTTTTTCAAAAAGGTCTGGAATCTCAAGGGACACTTTCCTCTTATAATAAGATGGATTCAAATCCTCAAAGGGAATATGGGTCTGCCATGCATAAATCAAACCATTCAGATTATCTAGATTTTTCTCCATTTCTCCTGATATAGAAAAATCGAGGCGCCGCAAAAGCGCCTCGATATCAGGGATTGGAGTATCATATTTCTCAAACATTTCTCCACATCCTTTTACTTTTTTGCCAATACCGCTCTAAGTATGCATCTCTACATGCATTTTATCTTCTTGCAGCAATCTCATTCTGATACTGAACTACTTTGTCCTTCGTCAGACGGAATCCAAAGAGCAAAGCTACTACTGCCACGATCAGAGCAATAGCCGGAATCAGCATAAATCCAAGACTGATGGCTCTTTTCAACTCTGTACTTGCGCTTGCTGGATCAATATCGGTAGTAAATTTACCAAGAGCCAGGCAGGCACTGATAATAATACCACGAGTCATGATAGATACTTTCAGAGGTACATTCTGCAGACCGCTGATCCATCCTGCCGCATTTTTTCCGGTTTTCCACTCACTGTATACGATAGTATCACCATAGAGAGCCGGTGTACAAGCATAGGTGATACCATATCCAAAGAGGGCTACTGCCATCAGAACGATAACCATCGTTACATTATTATAGAAGATAAAGGATACGATCAAAAGCACTGCCTGTAATGCCATAACTGCAATGGTTGTGGTACGAGTCGTAAATTTGTTGCTGAGGGATTTACTCAGGTAAGCACCCACAATACAGAAAATATTAGTTACCAGAATATAAATCGGTGTCAAACTTGAGTTATTTCCTACATATACAAAGTAATAATTTGCAAAGCCCATAAGCACGAAGTTAAACATAAACTTTGCAAGGTCCGCGATCATAAGGGCAATCAATGGCGGGTTCTGTGCCAAAGCACGAATCAGGTCCATTCCTCCTGTTTTGTCTGCTGCCTTTTTCTCTGCAGCAGCATCATCTGCTACTACAGTTGCCTCATAACCGTCAAACATTTTAAAGTGAGCAAAATACAGTACTACAAAAAGAATACCGAAGCAGAAAGCCGCTCCACCGTACTGATTCACTTCTCCGATTACCTGAGCAAGTCCTGCTGCCACAACAGGAGCTGCATAGGAGAAAATTACCTTGGAAGCATTACTCCATGCTGCACGGGTTGATGCCAGCTGGGATCTGTCTTCTGGAGTTTTTCCTGCTACAGAAATCATAGATACATTAGCTACATAGGCGAAGTTCCAACATACATGGCTGGCAATGGCCGCAATGGTAATAATAACTGCGGACACCATACCTTCTCCCAGCTTTACAAACTGCAACGCATATAAGAAGGGAACAATCCAGGGAATCGCTACCAACCAAGAACGATACCGACCCCATTTCATAGGTTTGGAACTATTAATAATTGCTCCGTACATCCAAGATAGTAATGCATCTACCGTTGAGGATACCGTTGTAATCATGGTAACCATAGGCAGTGCAAACTGTGCCAGATTGGTCAGAAAGAAGTTAAAATAGTAACTTTCGATACTAGACATCAAGTTAAAACCAAAATCACCAACACCATAAAAAGCCTTTAAAGATTTACTGATTGGCTTCGATTGCGGCGCATTTCCTTTTTCACTCATAAATAAAGTCCTCCGCTTTTAGAACATTTCCTTTTTTAGAACATTTCCTTGCTCATCTTTTCAATTTCATCACTAACTGCTTCATATACACCTGGGAAGGTACTCATGGCACCACCCTGAGAAGCACAAGGGATAAAGAATTTCTTGTCTGCGCCGAAGGTCTCGCAAGCATAGCGAACCTCTTTCTCTACTTCCTCCATAGTCCAGCCCGGATGATCCACAAGTGCAGAATCCACGCCACCCATAAAGGAAATTTTTCCGCCATACTGATCGATGCAGGCCTTGATGTCATTGGTTCTCATAACACCCTGCCAAATATCGATGCCCATTTCAATCATCGTCGGGATCAAAGTTGCGCCATAGGAATCCGAATGATGAACAACCACTTCTACGCCGCGCTCTTTGTAATATCCATAGATAGATTTATAAGCATCCAGGAAGAACTCTTCAAACATATCCGGTGAGAAGAAGGTGGATTTCTGGCTTCCCCAGTCATCATGATGGAATACTGCATCCGGATGAATATGATCACAGGTCTCACGAGCTGCTTCCAACTCCCACTCTGTCAGATATTTGATCAAATCATGAACTTCTTCCGGTTCCTCATAGAAGTTAATCATAGTTTCTTCCATTGTCATGATGTAATTCATCATCTCCAAAAGACCCGGTGCCTGGAAATTGGCTACAAAATATTCATTACGGTCAACCGCTTCTGCTGCTGCAATCGCCGGTTCCCACTCTGCCTCTGAAAATTTAGGTGACGGAGCATGGAATACATCTCTCCATTCTGTAATATCTTTAACCAGAAGATATTTGTCATCATGTACCGGGAAAGGTGCCGGCTGATCTTCCGGGAAGGAACGGGTATAACCCCAATCATTGGTTACATACAGTTCCCCTTTTTTCGGTGCACGGTAGGTTGCACGAATCGGATCATTTGCGATAATTTTCATAAACTCAAACTGTTTTACAAAACGATCCGGATTGCCGCCTTTAATAGTTTCCAATAAATTCTGTCTTGCTGTAAGCATAAACAACTCTCCTCTCTTTTCCTAACCTATCCTTTAAAATGACGAATTTTTATGGTACACTTCTCCTATACTATTATAAATATTACAATGAGATTAAACATTATCATTCACTTTCATCGTCATTTTCTATAGTATTAACCTATCACCATGTCATTTAATGGTCAATTTCAATATGAGTTTTTGAGGAAAGTTCCACATTTTAAACACATCGCAAATATTGCTTTCCTCATTTTCGAGGAAGAATTATGATTCAAGGATACCAATTAGAACTAACTCTGCAAATGATTGCCGATGAGCTTACCGATCGGCTGCAGCTGCATCATTTCACCAAAAGCAGCAAGGAAAGCGAAAGAAACCAAACCTTTACCAATGTGAAAATCTACGATATCTCCATGGGACGAAAACAATTAAAAAAGAATGTGCTCTATCTCGTTACCAAAAATTATGTCAACGATTTTCCAGAGGATTCTTTTTCTTACATCTGCAATTTTGAATTTCCGGGAAAAGCAGGACATATTGATAAATTATCCTGCTCTGATAGGGACATGCTAAATCTTCTCCTGGATATCTTTCAAAAATACCGGGAGATTGAGAGTCGGCTGATTTCTCTGGTGGCTTCCGGCTGCAGTTTAGACGATCTTTGTCTGGAAGGTCGGGAAATTATGGGAAATCCTATGTATACCCATGACCGGCACTTCATTATTACTTCCATGCCGATTCGTGTGAAAGGAATGCTAGAGTATAAATACGATGAAAATACGGAAACCTATTCCACCCCCTTGGATCTCATTGCCGATTTCAAGGACAGTTCCGAATATCAGAAAACCTTGCGGCAAAAACATGCCTGCATCTGGGGCAAAGAGCAGTATCCTTACGGCATGCGCAGTATGTATGTCAACTTGAGGGACAAGGATGTATACTTGGGACGACTTCTCATCAATGAGTTAGAATCCCCCTTTAAACTGGGCCAGCTGACCATTGCCGAATTCATTGGAAAAATGGCCGAAACCATCATCCGCACCAACCAATTATCCAAAAATCAAAACTATCGCTCCGCCGAGGAAACCATGCGGCAGTTTATCCAGGGAAAAGCACCTTCCAGCCAGGAGTCTGATGTGCTTTTCACTTCTTTGAGTTGGAAGAAAGAAGACACCTATCTCTGCCTTTGTACCCAATCCTTTGAAGAAAGGGTGGACGAAGCTTTGGAACTTTCCTTTCAAAACACCCTTATGGATGTTTTCAAAAGAAGTATCAGCTACTTTCAAAACCAAAGGCTGTACCTATTTATGAATCTCACCCAAAACTGTATGACGCCCCGAGAGGTTCGACATTTAATCGCTCCCTTCCTTAGAGACAATCTCATGTATGGTGGCCTCTCCAACCCGGTTACCAGCTTTCGTGAGCTGCCCTATGCCGCCAGAGAAGCGGAAATCACCCTAACCTATGTCTCAACATGGCAGGATGATCGCTGGATACTGGACTTTGAGGCCTGTGCCTTGTATTATATTTTCGATAATATTAAAAGTGAGCTGCCTTATCGCTATCTGGCTACAGGCTCTCTCTCCCTACTAAAAAAACATGATCAGGAAAAAGGGACGGATTATTATCACACCTTGCAGACCTACCTATCCAATGATTGTTCTATTTCAAAAACTTCGGATGCCCTGGTGCTGCATCGAACCACCCTGACATATCGTCTGTCAAAGATTCAGGAGCTTTTGAATGTCCGTCTAGATACCGCCGACCGGCGGCTATATTATCGGATTTCCTACTGGCTATTGGATCATATGGAGGACTAAATGTATATCGCCATTGATTTGAAATCTTTTTATGCTTCTGCGGAATGCGTGAAGCGAGGCCTGGACCCCCTTACCACCAATCTGGTGGTGGCGGATGCCAACCGAACAGAAAAAACCATATGCCTTGCGGTATCACCTTCTTTGAAAAGTTATGGCATCCCTGGAAGAGCCCGGCTTTTTGAGGTGGTAGAAAAGGTACGGGAAATCAATATCAAAAGAAAAGCAGTATTAGAAAAGCAAAAGGGAACTGTCAGCGACTTCACAGGCTCCTCTTGGAAGACCCAGGAGCTGGCTGCCGATCCCTCCCTTCAGCTTTCCTATATTATTGCGCCCCCTTCTATGGGAGAATATATGAAGATCAGTACGAAAATTTATGATATTTATCTTCGCTATATTGCTCCAGAGGATATTTTCGCCTATTCCATCGATGAAGTATTTATTGATGCCAACGCTTACCTGCGCACCTATGGACTAAGCGCCAGAGAGTTAACCATGAAGCTGGTGCTGGAGGTATTGAAGGAGACGGGAATTACTGCTACCGCTGGCATCGGAAGTAATCTTTATCTGGCAAAAATTGCCATGGATGTCTATGCCAAGCACATTCCCGCAGACAAAAACGGCGTCCGGATTGCCCAACTGGATGAGCGTTCCTACCGGGAGCTTTTGTGGACCCATGAGCCCATCACAGATTTTTGGCGGGTTGGGCCTGGCTACGCAAAAAAACTGGCTCAGGTAGGCCTTTATACCATGGGAGATGTAGCCAGATGTTCCCTGGGGGGGCCTCAGGATTTTCACAACGAAGACCTACTCTATAAGCTCTTTGGGGTAAATGCGGAGCTTTTGATTGATCATGCCTGGGGCTGGGAGCCTTGCACCATGGCAGATGTGAAGGCCTATCGCCCGGAACAAACCTCTATTTCTTCCGGCCAGGTTTTACAATGCCCCTACACAGAAAAACAGGCCCGAATTGTAGTAAAGGAAATGACAGAGGATCTGGCTCTAGACCTGGTGTCCAAGGGAATGGTCACTGACCAGCTGGTATTGACGGTAGGTTATGATATAGAAAATATAACGGATCCCAACCGTCGAAAAAGATATCGGGGCCCCCTAACCACAGACCATTATGGACGAAAAGTGCCGAAACACGCCCATGGTACACAGAATCTGGCCGGCCATACTTCTTCTTCTAAAGAATTAACCGAAGCTGTACTTACCCTATTTGACCGTATTATCAATAAGGATCTTCTGGTGCGCCGTTTTCAGCTGGTAGCCAATCATATTATTTCGGAAAAGGAAATTCCAGAAAAGGAATCCTATGAACAGCTGGATATCTTTACCTATGAAAAGATGAGCCAGGAAAGAGAGGCACAAAGCAAAGCCCGAGAAAAAGAAAGAAAGCTTCAGGAAGCTATGTTAAAAATTCGCAAGAAATACGGGGGGAATTCTATTCTGAAGGCATCCAATCTTCAGGAGGGTTCAACCAGCCAGGAGCGTCACAACCAGATTGGTGGACATAAAAAATAAATCCCATGGAATTTACCCTTGCGCATAGTACAAAACGTCAGAAAGGAGTGACTAGGATGGATAGGAAAAAAAAAGATCCCAATCGCTATAAGGACATGTACGATCTTCCTCATCCTGTTTCCAAAAAACATCCTCATATGTCTATAAAAAACCGGGCAGGACAATTCTCTCCATTTGCAGCTCTCACCGGCTATGGGGAAGCCATCACAGAAACCGCCCGTTTCACAGATCATCAAAAAAATCTTACAGAAGATGAAATGCAGTTAGTGGATCAAACGTTGCGAACTGCTTTGGAAAAACATGCCCCCCTCCGTATCCGCTATTTTCTTCCAGATAACAAAAAAGAAGGGGGCTCTTATCAGGAAATTCATGGAATAATTTACAAATGGGATGCTCTGGTCCATAAAATAATTTTCGAGAGTGGAGAAGCAATTTTCATTGACCATATTATTGATGCTGAGCTTATGGATCGGTCTATGGAAAATCCCACAGAAAATTCTTAAAATCCGTGCTTTTTCCTTCTATCTATGGTATATTTGAAACAATTCATGACTAATTTACAGGTTATGGAATACGAATACGAAAGATAAAAAAGGAGATAACCATGGCAGAACTTAGCAGATTAGGAAAATATAAAGGACTGGTTGTACCGGGAACTGATGCCACTGTTACCGATCAGGATGTGGAAGAAGTTTTAAAACAACTGGCTTCTCAGGCTTCCCAGAAGGTGAAGGTTGACAGAGCCGCACAGAACGGTGATTCCGTCCTTATTGATTATAAAGGACTTTTGGATGGCGTTGCCTTTGCCGGAGGTACC
This sequence comes from Lachnospiraceae bacterium, assembly GCA_963594675.1. Classification (GTDB taxonomy): domain Bacteria; phylum Bacillota; class Clostridia; order Lachnospirales; family Lachnospiraceae; genus Ruminococcus_G. The sequence continues at coordinate 22,129 of CAVBGA010000094.1, read as the reverse complement.
GCTGAGAATTACGTGCTCACCCTGGGAAGCAATACTTTCATTCCGGGATTTGAGGAACAGTTAGTAGGTGCCAGCGCAGGCGATCATGTCGATGTACACGTAAGCTTCCCTGAGCAGTACCATGCTCCCGACCTGGCAGGTAAAGCTGTTGTCTTTGAAGTAGAAGTACATGAGGTACAGGAAGATGCAGCACCGGAGATGAATGATGCATTTGCAGCATCTGTTTCTCCTTTTAAGACAATCTCCGAGCTGAGAGCTGATCTGAAGCAGAGAATGACCACTCAGAAAGAGTCTGAGGCAAGATACAACCGCTTCCTGGCAGCCCTGGATCAGATCATGGGAGATTCCGATGTGACTGCAACTGAGGATGAAGTAGAAGAAATGATTGATCTCCATATTGAAAATGTGAGACTGCAGACAAAACAAAACGGTATGACCCTGGAAAATTATCTGCAATTCACAGGTCAGACCATGGAGCAGCTGCGTGACCAGTTAAAGAGCTATGCTCAGGATGATGTCTTCCGCAATGCAATCCTGGATGCGATTGTAAAAGAAGAAGGTCTTGAGGCCAGCGAAGAGGAAGTAAATGCAGAGCTTAATTCTATGGCCGCTCAGTACAATATGTCTGTAGAAGACCTGTTAAAACAACTGGGAGATAACGCTCACGCTAATCTGAGCCGTACCATCACAGTAAATAAAGCCCAGAATGTAATTCTGAATTCTCTTAAAGAAGCGTAAGATTAAGGGAAAGAAAACTGCATATAAGGTGTGTCTTTTCTGAAATAAGAAAAGAAAACTGCCGGAAACAAACAGAAATTATTTTGTTTGTTTTCGGCTTTTTTTGTAATTTAGAAAGGAGTTTTCTATGTATTTAATGATTGACAATTATGACTCTTTTGTTTATAACCTCTATGCCTATATCCGAGAACTCGGAGAGGAAATCCAAGTGGTACGCAATGACAAAATCAACTTGGCTGATATTACTGCTATCAATCCGGAAGGGATTCTGATTTCCCCTGGTCCTGGCCGCCCCGATGATGGAGGAATCTCCGAAAAAGTAATCCAGCACTTTGCCGGTCATATCCCTATCCTTGGTATTTGCCTTGGTCACCAGATCATTGCCCACAGCTTTGGAGCCAAAATAAAAAAAGGAAAGTGTCCTATGCACGGAAAGATAAGCACAATTTATAACGACGGCCAGGGAGTTTTCCACAATCTTCCCAAAACTTATCAGGTAACCCGTTATCATTCTCTGGTGGTTCAGGAAGATGATCTGCCAAAAGAACTACAAGTAGATGCCAGAAGTGATGATGGCGTTGTCATGGGGATTTCCCATAGGAAATATCCCATCTACGGTGTCCAGTTTCACCCAGAAGCCCTGCTCACCCAATATGGCCATGAACTTCTGGAAAATTTCCATAAAATCTGTCAAAGCTATCCCAAGAACAGGAGGTACCCCGCATGAAGGAATCTACCAAGCCCCTTTCTGACTTTTTAAAGGCGGAAGAAATATTGCAATTAGACCAGCTTTTTATCAAAAGAGTGGAAATCTACCGCCCTCTTTCTCAAGTGTATTCTTTGTTTTATAAGGAGAAAGATGCTGTACTATTAGACTCTTCCTCCCAAGACATAAATAGTAGGTTTTCTATACTGGCGCGAAAACCCTATTTGCGTCTTTGCCAGAAAAGGACGGCAAACAAACAAATAGTATTTACCATCAACGGGGAGATCCATTCCGGTAATATCCATGATTTTTTGAAAGAGTACCTAGCATCCCACCAGCAGGAAAATCCCACACCCCTGCCTATGATTTCTGGGGCGATTGGATATTTTACTTACGATTATGGACGAAGACGGGAGAAAATCCCCAGTCGTTTTGAAGTAGAGCAGGATCTGATTCCAGAAGCTGTATGGAATTTCTATAGTCAGCTCTATATAGAGGATTGCGAAAATAAAATTATTTATCTGATTGCCAATGTGGAAAGCAAGCTTCCCAGCCCCGCTATTTCAGCGGAAATATTTCAGGAAATGGAAGGATTTCTTGCAAAAGCAGAGGTATACCATGGCAAAACGCAGGAAATCCTTCAGAGAAATAAAAATCAAAGCTACCAGCTGTCCATCCAAGAGGATTCCACTGAGGAGGACTATCTAGACAAGGTTCGATCTATGATAAATTATATTGTAGAAGGAGATATTTATATCACCAATCTGACCAGGCAACTTCAGGTATTTTCCCATAAAGATCCCTATAGGGTATATCAAATCCTGCGGCAGATTAACCCAGCTCCCTTTGGAGGATTTTTTCATTATGGAAATTATCAGATTGCATCCGCCTCCCCGGAACGATTTCTCAAAATGAAAAAAGGACAAATCGAGACCTGCCCCATTAAAGGAACCCGAAGACGAGGCAATAATCCCCAGGAAGACGCCCTCCTGAAAAAGGAACTGGAGGAGTCCCAAAAGGATCGCAGCGAATTGCTTATGATTGTTGATTTGGAACGAAATGATCTAAGCAAAGTCTGCCGGCCTGCTTCTGTTCAGGTAGCAAAACTTTTTGAAGTAGAGGAACATGCAACGGTATTTCATCTACTTGCCACCATCACCGGAGAATTAGAAAAAGGACGGGATGTCATGGATCTCATTGATGCCAGCTTTCCCGGCGGATCTATTACCGGTGCTCCCAAAATTCGTTCCATGGAAATCATAGACGAACTGGAAGAAGGAAAAAGAGGCCTTTATACTGGAAGCATGGGATATATTACTTTGGATAATTCCTGTGATTTAAATATTGTCATCCGCAGCTTGGTTCATAAAGATGGAATCTACCATTTAGGCGTTGGCGGCGGCATTACCTGCGAATCCGAGGATGAATTTGAGTTCGAGGAAACTTGGCAAAAAGCCCATGCACTCCTAGAAGCCTTGGAAGGGACTCCGGATACCAATAAAGAGCCATAAATATATCATCCGATTTATTATTAGGAAAGGAAGGTTTTTATAATGATCATAGTTCATGACTCTATCATAAAAGATGAGGGCTACTATTTTGGATTAGGAGCCTTTGAAACCATTGCCGTAGAAGAGGGACGAGCTCTATTTCTAAAAGAGCATCTTCAGCGCCTGCGAAACGCCTTAATAACGCTTGGCATTCCCCGACCTATTACCACGGAACCAGAGATCGAAGAATGGCTATCCAGCCACCCCATGGAGCATGGCGCCTTAAAAATCACCACCTCAAAGCGGAATCTTATGTTGGAAAAGAAGCCAAATTCCTATACCAAGGAGGAATATGAGCAGGGATATAAGACAGACTTCTCCCAGGTGCGCCGTAATTCTACCTCTCCCCTTACCTATGTTAAGTCCTTAAATTATGGGGATAATATATTAGAGAAAAGGAAAGCCAAACTTCAGGGAATCCAGGAACCCATTTTTCTCAATGAGAAAGGAGAAATCAGTGAAGGAGCCGTATCCAATATTTATTTCGTTAAAGAAGACGGAAGCATTGTGACACCAGCCTTAAGCTGTGGTCTCCTTCCCGGCATTGTAAGAGAAGTTTTACTAAGAGAAGGCCTTGTTCAGGAAGAAATAATCTATCCGGAGATTCTTGGCACTTGTAAGGAGGCCTTTCTCAGTAATTCTCTTATGGGAATTATGCCTCTAGCCAGTCTTTCTTGGAGAAATTTTCATCAAAGAGAAGTGACTGAAAAAATGATGGAGGAGTATAAAAAAATTAGCCGGGTGTCTTAAAGGCACCCGGCAGAAATAACTCTGATGAATCATCGTTTTATTTCGTATCAAATCTTGTATAAATCATATGAATCACATAAGGAATCAGGATAACCGGTATAGCAAGATAAGCTACAAAGCTATAGGCCTTGGATACCAAGGTCAAAAGACCAAACTGAGCAATTCCAAAGTCTACCAGACAGCAAACCAATGCAATGATTACTGTCTTCAATACAGGTTTGCCCTGATTACTTTTCTCCAGTTCTTCCGGAGTCTCGATGGCATTGCCCACTCTCTTTACCATGGCTGCTACCATATTTACAGCTGTGGTCAATGCACCCAGGATAATCAAAATAGAAATAATCGGTGTCAAAACAGAGGCACCCACACCCTTCTGTACCATGAAAAGGGTCGGCACAGACTGGTTGACCATATCTGGATCGGTATACACGGTCATAATGCCTAAAACACCCATAATCATAAGAACGGAATTGATAATCCATCCAATAAACATACTTTTCTTTGCATCACCAGACTGACTAAAGGTCTTGCCATGCTGTACAAAAACCGCCACATTACAAAGCTGGAAGGTTCCATAGAGAAAGGCAGAATATAGAGCTTTTCCCAGAGGCAAATCCGCGGTCTGCATGGCTGTAAGCGTCTTCGTGATTTCTCCAGAATTTGCAATGATATTGGGCACATATACCACAATCATTCCCACAATAATTACGATAGAAAGCACAGAGGATACCTTCCGCACCAGATTTGTTCCGAAAATGGAGACAATAAAGATAAAGGCTCCAATGATTAAAGTACAGAGGAAATATGGCAATCCAGATACCGCCTGCAGAGTTGCTCCTCCCGTTGCAAAGGCAACGGCCGGTGCTACGCACATAACCACAATATAGAGGAACTCAAAGAGATTTGAGAAAATTGGAGCAAATTTCCCATAAAAACTATCATTATAAGAACGATAATCGTACACCTCATGTTTTCTAGCGTATCGCAGACAATAGGTAAAAAACAGAGCATTATAGGCCATGGCCAAAGCCGGCATAGCCAAACTCCAAACACCATAGCTTACAAAATAGGAATATAACTGGGCACCAGAAGCAAATCCGCCGCCAAAATGTGTGGTGAACCAGACAAATGCGATTCCCAAAATCAGCATAGCCGGGGTCTTATTTTCTTTGTTCATAATAATCTCCATTCCACCGCCATGAAGGATTACATTGTTACATCATGAACGGTTCCATTGTTATAGTAGTGCAAAAATATAGATCTTACCGCCATTGCTTATTCCATAGCCTGCAATTGATCAAAGGCCTCCACCAGCATTTCTCTAGTGATGACATAGGGATTGTGATCAATATCCTTCATGGCCAAAGCCTTGTCAATGACCGTATCCTTGTCTGCATCTGTCAGACCCAAATCCTGCAATTTCACCGGAAGTTTGGTATCCTTGCTAAAGGAATATAGCTTATCAAACATTCCCTTCATACTTTCGTCCATCTTTTCCTCAATTAAGAGAAGAATCAAAACACCAAAGGAAACGATTTCTCCATGGAGATGCTGTGTCTCCACATCCGGATAAGAAGTTAAACCATAATTAATGGCATGAGCCAGACCGGTATTGTAATCAATAATCTTGTCCTTTGTCACAAGGATAGAGGTCAAAGCCGTGGTTACATTAATGGCCAGAACCACATTTTCCAATTCAGCCGATGCAATTCCTTTTTTATTATCTGCCAAGGCTTTTCTTCCATATCTAAGAATCGGATCCAGACACATCTGGCTGATGGTAACTCCCAGGCCAACATAATGACTCAATTCTTCCCCGCGGGAAGACATATTGGCTTCAAAATATTTGGCATAGGTATCTCCCATACCAGCCCACATATAACGGGATGGTGCCCCTGCGATTACATCCAGATCAAGGAAAGTATGCAAAGGTGGTCTGGTGATAAAGTAGGGTTTCAAAAAGCTACCATCATTATTATACATAATGCTGACACTGGTACAGCCAGAACAGTTAGAAGTAATGGTAGGAAATGAAAATACTGCCTTATTTACAATTTCTCCCAATGCCTTTGTGGTATCCGTCACCTTACCTCCACCTAAAGCAAAGAGCAAGGTAGCTTCCTGAACTGCCGGATTCTCCTGTAATTTCTCCAGATTACTATAGGAACACTCCCCACCATAATAGACAGATCCGGTAATGGTAATGCCGGAAGCCTTGCAGGCAGCCAAAAGCTTCTCACCTGCAGCATCAAAGGATTTATGGCCTGTAATGATAACCGCCGTATCCCCATAATCCAAACAAACTTTACCTACTTTTTCATACACATCCTTGCCAATGGTGTAGCAAGGCAAATAAATACTATAACCGTCCATATTCTCCTCCATTCTTATTATATAGGATAGAATCCTGCTGCCCGATATGGCTTTTTATATACCAGATGATTCTAAGGGAAGTTCCTAGTATACAAGAAAAGGCTGTCGCAGGGCAAAATATGCTTTGCGACAGCCGCACACCTCACGGAATATTGCCTGTAAACAGTGCAATATTTCAAATTTCTCCCATTAGAATAGGATAACAGATTTACTTTATGATTTCCACTTTTTCCTTTCCTGACCATCGAAATAAAGAAAGGCGCTAAACATAAGCAATACACAGATAATCCAAGAAATGGGATATACCATCATAAGTCCTGCAAAGGTCTTAAAATGAGAAAATACCAAATAAATATATAGGATACGAAGAACTACCGTACACAAAACCGCCACAATGGCCGGACAAAGGGAATGATTGATGGCCCTCAGGTAAGCCCCTATATTTTCATAGCTTACCACTAGAAAATAAGGAATTTCCGTAATCATCATATAAGTCGCTGCATGTTTTAACACTTCACCGTCACTGGTAAAGAGAGAAAGCAGGGGATAACGTCCCAAAATAAAGACCGCTACCATACAGAGAATCACCAGAACACATTCGCCCCAGCCAATTTTCATAACCTTTCGGCAACGATCATATTGTCCGGCTCCATAGTTTTGTCCAGTAAAGGCAATGATGGCCTGGTTAAATCCCGTTACCATATAGAATGAAATATTTAAATAATTCTGGGTTGCAGCCGCAGCTGCCACGATAGTGGCACCCAAACTATTGATAGCAGACTGGATACAGATATTTGACAGACAGAAAAACATACTCTGCAGGGAAGCTGGGCCTCCGATGGCAAATACCTTTTTCATAATGGACCAATCCCAGTGAAGAAGATGGGGATGCAATTTTAATTCTCCCTCTTCCCGCATCATAAGGATCCACATCACACCCGCACTAAAGATATTGGATATGACCGTAGCAATGGCCACACCGTCCACTCCACGATGCAGACCCAGAACCAAAGTCAGGTTAAGAACTACATTTAAAAGGCCTGAGGAAAGCAAGACCAAAAGGGGACGTCTGCTGTCACCCACACTTCGAATAATGGCAGACAAAAAGTTATAGGCTGCAATGAAGGGCAAACCTAAAAAATAAATCCGCAGGTAAAGAACCGCCTCGTCCAATACCGTATCCGGTGTATTCAAAGCCGTCAAAAGAGGCTTGGCAATTCCCACTCCGATGAAGGCTAAAAGCAAACCTGCAAATACCGCAAAAAACATAACGGAGTGAATCACGTCCTGGATTCGTTCCCGTTTACCAAGGCCAATCAAATGGGTGATGGATACGGTTGCCCCAATAGAAAGATTCACAATTCCATTGACAAAAAGTGCGATAATCGGCGCATTGGTGCCCACCGCCGCCAAAGCTACGCTTCCTACAAAACGTCCCACCACAGCGATATCTACTGCATTAAACAACTGCTGCAAGATACTGGTAGCCGCAATAGGAAGGGCAAACAACAATATTTTCTTTTTTAAAGGTCCATGGAGCATATCCATTTCTGTTTTCGCACTCATAATACTCTGTCTCATCCCTCTTTTACTTAGATTTGTATTCTCAATTTTAAAGTATACGCCTGAAAAATAGCATTTTCAATAAAAGATAAAAACAATTGCTGATTGCAAAATACTATCAGAATGATAATAAAAGGCTGAAAAAGAAACCGTAGAAAAGAAGCCATGGAAAAAGGTGAAGACACCTCATGGTCCTCACCTTTCTATTTTTGCTAGTATTTCTTCTCTTATCGTCACGATTTTGCTTTTACCAAGGCATCCTTTACCGCAGCTAAAATTCCCTTTGATGAATAGGTGGCGCCGCTTATGGTATCAATGCCATCTGTGCCTTGTTTTGCAAGAATTTGCTCTTTTAAACCAGTACATTTGGAAGCAAAAACATCAAGCTCTTCACTAAAATCATCCTGATAATCCAGCTCATCTCCACTCCAGGCATGAGCAAAGAAAATAGCTGTATCGCTATTTGTATTACTTAAATCGGTAATCTTGCCGTCTTTCACTGTAAGAGTCACTGTCACTTTGCCACTATATCCCGTGCCGGTTCCTGTGTAAGTGCCGTCCTTAAGGGTATTTTCAGAAGGTGTAGGTGTGGGACTTGCACTAGGTGTTACTGTTACGCTTGGTGTCGCACTTGCACTTGGCGTAGCTGTCACACTTGGAGTCACACTTGCACTTGGCGTTGGAGTTGTTGCAGCATCATCTGTTTTACTATCGTCACCCTCTTCCGTATAATCCGGATTCTTGGCCTGCTCCAAAGCATCTTTTACACTTCCAATAATGGCTTTTGATGAAAAAGTAGCACCAGTCACTGCGTCTGCATCACTTACACCCTGATTCTCTAAAATCTTATCTCGGATACCTGAAGTATAGACACCTTTTTTATTTGTGCCCCCGAATGCGTTCCGCCAAAAGCTTGATGATTCGCCCTGCTGACAGGTAACCTCTGTGATTTTTCCATTCTCTATAGTTACAGTAGCAGTAACATTACTCTGGTATCCATAAACACTCTTTCCCGTATAAGTGCCATCCAGATACTTTTTCTGGGGAACTGCCTTCGCCAAAGCGGCATCTACCGCATCAATAATTCCCTGGCAGATTTCTTCCGCATCTTCAAGTTTCTCAAGATTTTTTGTACTCTGCGTCTTAAGAATTTGATGACGGATTCCCTCATAATCACCATGGCCGCACCATGCATTGGTAAATGCGGCTTTATCTCCCTCATAAGAGAGTAAGTCAATATCTGAAATCCTTCCATTAGAGGAAATCGTCACTTTTACCTTTATTGTTCCACTCTCAGAGCTGTTGCTCTCTCCTTCATAGCTTCCCTCTTTATAGTCCTCCTCTGGCATCACATCAGGTGTACTGGTAGGCGTTGCCGTCGGGGCAGCCGTTACGGTAGGGGTTGCTGTAGGATCCACTGTAGGTTTTGCGGTAGGTGTGGGGGTTACCTTTGCCGCCTTATTTCTGGATTTTTGTAGAGCATTATCCACAGCAGTTATAATTCCTTTGGAAGAATAAGTTGCTCCCGTCACTGTGTCAATGCCACTGGCAGTATTACTTTTTATAATCTTCTTTTTTAATGTGGGCCAGGCCGTGTTGAAATATTGATCCGTCTCACCATCCTTATTGGCAATTGTTAATTTTGTGATTTTTCCATTTTTAATGGTCACTTTCACTTTAATGGGATCACCATCTCCTGATTTTACGCCCCATCCGTCACCTTCACCAGTGAAGGTTCCATCGGCATAAGTTTTGCTTTTGGTCGTGATCTTCTTATTCGTTGCCTTTTTGCTGCTGGTCTTTTTGGTATTCTTGTCCGAACTTGTGCCAGAGCTGGAAGAAGATGAGGATCCTGCATTGGCCAAGGCATTCTGCACTGCCTTAATAATACCATTGGAAGAATAGGTAGCTCCGCTAACTGCATCTGCATTGGGGGTTCCACTGGAAAGCATCTGGCTGATTACCCCTGTTGCTTTCTGATAATAGGAATCTGTCTCCCCGGAATGGTCGGTTACATCAATGGCCGTAATCTTGCCACCACTTACGGTAACCTTTACCGTAATGGTTCCGCCATATCCTGTAGCAGATCCTGTATACGTTCCATCTTTATAACCACCGGAGGGAACACTGACGCTAGATGTAGAAGTAGATCCCTGTCCGCTACCGCTGGAATTGCTTTTAGAAGCCGATACCGTACGGTTACCTCCAGAACTCTTCTTAGCTGACTTTTTCGTGGTCGTCTTACTTGTCGTTTTCTTTGCTGTTGAAGCATCCGAACTGGAGGAAGACGCGGAGTTTTCACTGCTGCCGCTTCCTGCACTTGAAGAAACATCATCTACCAAATATTTGGTCAGTTCCGAAGCACCTTTGATGCTAGAGTCCGCACTGGCAATAGCCGTATTGCCCCCGCTCTCCCCTTCTGCTGAAACATGGGAAGCAAGGGTGCCAAATGTCAAAGAAGCAATCACTGCCGCTGCGGGAATTAGCTTTGTCCATGGCATCTCCCGCATCCTTTCTTTTATTTCCTCTAAATCCAACCCACTAAAATCCATCTTATTAAAGTTCATACTCTCTCCTCTTAGATTTTCCCTCTATAATTTTATGACTCGCTCATGTGATATCTATCTATTTTTACTATCCACTTTCATCAAATCATCGATTTTTCATTTCATCCTGGGGTAATTTAAAAATTTCGATCATCTCATGAAAATGGGTAGACCCCCACTGCTGATTCACCAGGTAAATCTGCAGCAGAGGTTCTTCCCTGAGTCAGTATGTATCAAACGTTACGTCGAATACTTTGGCTGCTCTTATTATTTTACGGTTACTTTAAATTTCTTAGTAACACCATTTGCTTTTACGTAAATTGTAGCTTTACCTTTTTTCAGGCCTTTTACCACACCCTTGCTGCTTACGCTGGCAACCTTCTTATTGCTGCTCTTATAAGTAACTTTTGCAGAAGGAGTCGCTTTTGCCTTAATAGTTGTCTTCTTGCCTACTTTAATAGTTGCGGAAGATTTGGAAAGCTTCAGAACTGGGTTCTTAACAGTAACCTTGCAAGTCTTCTTGATGGTCTTAGAACCAATCTTAGCACTTACTGTAATGGTAGCTGTTCCAGCTTTTACACCCTTAATTACACCCTTGCTGCTTACGGTAGCAACTTTCTTATTGCTGGATGTATAAGTTACTGTCGCACTAGGGCTAACCGTTGCTTTCAAAGTAAAGGATTTTCCCTTGTAAATATTCTTGCTTGTATTGGACAGCTTCATGCTGCGGGTAATCTCTACCAGACTATCTTCTGCAATCTGCAAATGATTAACCTGCTCATTGAGTCTCGGCTGTGCTGGGCTTTCTTTTGCAAGAAGCTCTTTTGCCTCCTCAAGCTCAGTTGCAAGATCAGCCCAAGTTTCGCTAGTATAATCTGCCTTGTTCAGTTTCTCAAGTTTTGCAACATAAGCTGCCAACTCACTGGTATCAGATGCCTCTGTTGTAGGCTCAAGAATATTGTCAGAGGTAAGCTCAAAATCATAAGTGTAGTCCTCACAACCCAGAGCGTAGATGGTCAGTCTCCAATAACCTGTTCCATCGGTTCCTGCTGGAAGTTTGCAACGTGCAGACTCTGTCAGACCAAGCTGAATACCGATTCTACTATGCATCCAGTTATCTGCTTCGAATTTGGTACCATAAGCTACCAGAGCATCGGAACGGCTTGCATCGTCTCCGTAATACTCCCATTTAACAGCCTGCATTCTTCCTCCAAGAAGACCATAATCAGCACCATTAAAGTCTACACGGATAAACTCACCAAAGCTTCCGACCTGATTCTGAGATACGGATTTAATTGTAGGTGTCAGATCCGTAATTTTAATAAGATCTGTATTCTCAATACCTGATCCACTATTAACATCTCTGTTAGCGAAGGTATAAGTGCCATCTTCCTGCTTAATTGCTTCCTTCAGGCCATTGGTATTGGCATCAACATCTACTGTAAGATTTTCGTATGCCTTAACACTTCCTTCTGCATAGCTACCACCGCTGATCACTGTACCATTTGTGGTTACTTCATACTTAGAAGCAAAGTCATCGTAATCTTCTGCCTTAACAGCCACCGGTACATAACGAATACCCTTCATAGCAAAATGGTCAATATTTTTTACAGTTCCATCTGCCAAAGTAAGGGTTGCAGGGATTGCTGTACCATCATCGCTTTTTTTCGTACCTGTTAAAGTTACTTTTTCTCCATTTCTCAATTCAAGTTTTGTTTTGTCTGTTGAATCATAGAAATATGAAATTTCATAGGTGGAGCCATCTTCGCAAACAATATCTGTCCAGGTCTGGAAGCTCTGTCTCCAAGGACCATGATTGGTGGTTGCTCTGGTTACGGTATCATAACCGCCGCAATCGTACTCATCATTGCCATCTGTCTCATCAGAAGAGCTGGTATCGGTTGCATTGTATACACCTTCTGCATACCAGTACTCACTCCAGGTCAGGGAAGCATAGCAATATACATAATCGTCATCTTCTTCATCCGATGCATTACTGGAAGTAGATGTAGAAGCTTCCTCCTCTGAAGCAACAGCACTTTCCTCTGTCTCTTCTACAGGCTCTTCTTCTACCACTAAGTCCTCATCACTTTCAGCGCTATCCTCTACAGCTACTTCAGTGTCTAAATCTGAAGCCATAACAGCTGTTGGAAGGCTTGTCGCTGCTACCACCAAACTAAGAATGCAAGGTGCAGCTTTTCTCAGCAAGTTACGTTTAAACATTTCTTTCCCTCCTATGTTTTTTCTATAGAAAAGCATTTCGCTTTACTATCACTCTCTTACAGCATATCTTTATGCTTCTTTTGCTTGCTCTGTCTCCACTTGCTGCTCAGGCTCCCCAATTTTAATATTCTGTCTGGGGCAAGTAGCCTGGCAGGCATGGCAGGCAATACATTCACCGGATCTTGCCGTATCACCATCGATATCCAGATGAGCAGGACAACGCATTTTACAAAGTCCACATTTTGGCGGACATTTGGGACGATTTCTTTTAAATAATGCCCCCGGCACAATAGGAAGCAGGGCAAATATAGCCCCCATAGGGCAAAGGAACTGACAAAAGAAACGTTCCTGAATACACATGCCGCCTGCGATCAATACCAGTAAGATCATTCCCACAAGGTAGGTCTTATTGGGAAGGCGTCCTGCTGTCAGCATAGAGAAAACATCCCAGGGACTGGTACCGCTAAGCTTGCTATACACTCCAGTGACACAGGAAAGCAAAATCAGAAATAAAATGACATATTTTACTTTCTGTAATCTTCTCACCCAAACTTCTGGGAGAGCCGGTTTCTTCTTTTCATGAAGTACCTTCGTCCAAAAGCAGGAAAACAGCTCATAGACCGCATCCCCGAAGGAACCAAAGGCACAGGCATAGCCACAGAAATGCCTTCCAAAAAATATGGTAAATACCAGCAAGGCCAAGGTCACTGTCAAAAAGGAGTTCCACTCTGCCGCCTGACCCTGTCCGATGGCAAGAAATATAGATTTCACTCCAGTAAAGGCTGTGGAAAACAGAGAAGGGGAAGCAATGAAAAATGCAAGCTGTATCCCTGCTCGTATCAGCCTGACTTTCCGCTGTCTCTTTTTCATTAGTTCTCCGCCTTTCCTAATGCCTCATCAATAGCGTTGAGAATACCGGTTGAACTGAAGGTTGCACCGGAAACTGTATCTACATCTGTGCTCTGAGCGCTGATAACAGAATCAATGACAGCCTCGGCCTGAGACAGATAAGCACTGTCCTCTCCAGAAGCACTGGTTACCTGAATATCTGTGATTTCATCCGATGCCAGGGTTACCTCCACCTGGATGGTACCGCCATAACCCTGAGCCTCACCAGTGTAGCTTCCATCTTTATAGACCTGAGAAGAACTAGCATCACTGTCCGATTCATCCGAACTATCTGCATCACTGTCCGATTCGTCGGAGCTACTATCACTATCGGAGCTATCCTCAGAACTTGTATCCTCGGAACTTGAACTGTCTGTAGAGGACTGATTACTCAAGCGTTCCTCATAGCTTTCCTGAAGAGCAGACAACAGTTCATTTTGCTGGGTCTGCAGGATGTCCACCTGGGAACTCAGATTTTCAATCTCTTTTGCATTTTCTGTCGCCTGCATACGGTTATTGTAAAAAAGCAAAGCCGCAACCACTAAAAGCAGACAGATCACTCTCATGTAAAAATTTTGGTTTTTCATACAATCATCTTCCATTTCCCGTGCCAGACTTTGACTTGCTGTCTATCCCCATTGCAGCAAGCCTATGGCACTATATTTTAAGCATGTTAGTTTTATATAATTAGAGTAGTCTAACTTACAACGTGGAATTATATCATCCCAAGTTAGTTTTGTCTACATTTTTTCTACATTAAATGTCAACATTGTTAAACAAAACTTACCCACCATAATTTTCAAAGGATTGCTATCGCAGAAATTTAAATCTATGGTAAAATGGACAGGTACTTTGATTTGTAAAAATAAGGATGCAATTACAATGTTAGATTTCAAACCAGTTGAGCTTGAGGATCGGTCCCTCCTGTCTCCCTATCTTGAGAAATACGGTGAAAATTCCTGCCAACATTCCTTTGTCAGTATGTATCTGCTGAAGGAAAAATATCAGGATGCCTGGACCATTGTCCAGAATACCCTTTTTATCCTAAGAAAAGAGCGATGTGACGATAGATTTCGAAGCTACCTTTTTCCTTTAGGGACCATGGATACTGCAGAAGCAGTTGCGCTCCTTCGAGAAGACGCTCACAGTCACGGTAAGCTGCTCCGCTTTGCGACCTTATCAGAATCTGCCTGGCAGAGACTTCAAGCCTGTTTTCCGGAAGATTTTCAAGGTGAGGAAGTGCGGGATTATGGGGAGTATGTCTATTTAACAGAAAAACTCAAAAATATGCCCGGACATAAGATGCATGAAAAAAGAAGATGTGTCTACCGCCTATGGGATCATTACGGAAACGACCTGGATATCCATGAAATTCAAGAAAATGACCTACCGGATATCTGGAATTTTCAACAGGAATGGTTGGCCATGGCCGAAGATAGCCATGACATGACGGATCTGGAGAGGGAAAATCGTTCCATCCGCCTGGCCCTAGATCACTATAAGGAATTCCAGCTTTTGGGAATTGTCGTGCGCTTGCAGCACCGAGTAGTAGGCTATATGTACGGTAGTTTGATTTCTCCTGACTGTTTTGATGCGATTGCCCAGAAGGGGGATTACCAATTGCCCGGACTTTACATTCTCATGCATATGGCCATGGCCCGCCACGTAGAAGCTAGCGGCCGAAAGTACTACAATATGGAAGAAGATCTGGGAATTTCGGGACTTCGGCGCTCTAAACTTAGCTATCGACCGGATCACCTGATTTATAAATATATCGCGGAGGAGATATCCCATGTCTAAATTACGAAAATTTCGCAACTTAAATAAAAACAAGGGCCTAGCCTATGCCGGACTTTTTCTCATTACCTTTTGGGCAGCCATCCAGTATGTATTTCTGAGCAATATTCCGGATTCCGTATCTACCTTGGAATATATTTGTCTTACCAACCTGATTGGTCTGCTGGTTATGTGCGGCCTGCATTTCAAAAAGTTAAAGTCTATTAACAAAGGGACTTTGAAGAAAGGATTAATCCTGGCCATCGAGCTTTTGGGCTTTAATGTGCTTTTGATCTTCGGCTCCCGCCATGTAGATTCCGTGGTCATTTCTTCCCTGGCCTCCATGTATTTTGTTTTTATCACACCTCTTTTATTGTTTATGAAGAGAAGGGTCAGCTTTCGTACAGGAGTTGCCACTACCATTGCCGTCATCGCCCTTATGCTGATGTTTGGCGCAGATTTTGATCTGTTTTTCTCCTCCCCCAATGTGCTTTACATTTTATTGGCTGATATTTTCTTTGCCTTTTATCTTGTCACCATTGATGTGGCCGGAAAGAATGAAGACCCCACCTTGCTGAGTATCTGTCAAATGATCTGCATGACGGTTCTTAGTTTTGCCGGCTGGTTTTTCGAGGTAGCCCGAGGAAAAAGCAGTTTTTCCCTGCATCTGACACCCCTTTTTGTGATTTCTCTGCTCTTTATCGGAATTTTTATCCGAGCCCTCTACAGCGTAATACAGATGAAATCCCAGCAGTATGTGGCTCCCATCAATGCCTCCTTGATCATTTCTTCGGAAATTATCATAACATTGATCATGAATCCCATTCTGTCTAAGCTTTTCGGAGTCAGTTATACCAAGGCTACAGTCTATCAGATCACAGGATGCATCTTCTTTGTCATCGCCATGCTTCTGATTGATGATGGATTTATGCATTATTTCGGCTATCATGATATGGATGACGAAATCATGGCAGAGCCGGACTATAATAAAGCCAACAAGAAAAGAAAAAGCTCATTTACCCGTCGTCTGACCAATCTGGTGCTGGGTTTGGTGCTTCTGGCCCTTATTGCCTCCACCATGGTTTGCATCACCGCCATCACCAGAATTCAAAAAACCACAGTACGGGATTCCACTAAGCTTGGTCAACAAGCGGCAGAAGACAGTGCGGATGCTTTGAAAGAGGAATTGGAAACAGAGATGTCCAGCCAGGTTTCTGACCGTGCCTCCCTGGCGCAATCCAAGATCAGCCAATACAGTGACACTCTAAGCAATCTCTCAGAATTTGCCACTGAACTGCTAACAAATCCTAGCAGTCACTCTGCCAAGGAGATTGACATTCCCCGGGAGGAAAATGCCGGAACCCTTACCATGCAGCGTACTCTGGCTTCCCAGGATATTACTTATGCCGATGTGGCAACCCAGGCGGGAATTCTGGGCAATATGGAAGAGGCTCTCTATCCGGTGGCCAATTCTTTATCGCAGATTTCCACCATGTATCTTGGCACAAAAGATGGATTGATGATTAGTTACGACATCTATTCTCAGGACATTGATGGGGATGAATATTATTATGAATTCCGGGAATCCAACTGGTACCAGCTGGCACAAAGTAGTGATGGTCCTGTCTTTACCGACAGCTACATGGATGCCCTAGGCAGAGGTATGTGTGTCACCTGTGTTGCTCCTATTTACGATGGCAATGGAGATTTCGCCGGTGCCATCGCCATGGATATTCTCACGGATGACCTGAACCAGGAAATTGTCAGCAATGGTATCGATAGCAGTAGCCAGGCTTATCTTGTCAGCCAGGATGGTAATCTTTTGACCTCAGATTTTTACAGTGAGGAAAGCGAAAGTCTGGAAAATATTTTTGATACGGATTCCGATTCTCTTGCAGTTCTCCATGAATATGCCAAACAAATTACTTCTGAGGATTCCGGTATTTTAGAGTATGGCAAAGGAAATGATGCCGTCTATCTCGCTTTTGCCAAAGTAGAAAGCACTGGCTGGCGCATCTGCATCACAAGCCCAGTGGCTCAAATTATGCAGCCGGCAGATACCATCAAAGAAAAAATTGACGAAAATACCACAGCGGTATCTACTTCCGTGAACACCGCCATTCACAATATTATCCAGAACTGCCTGATTCTTTTCGCTCTTTTGCTCCTGATCATCACCTACGCTGTAGGTCGGGCCACCAACCATATGGTACAGCCTTTGAAATCCCTGGAGCACGATGTGCGACAGATCAGCCTGGGAAATCTATCCCATCGAAGCAGTGTGGAATCCACAGACGAAATTGGAATTTTGGCAAAATCTTTCAATGACATGACCGATGCCTTGGAGGAACATATCAAAGATTTGAAGGAAGTTACCGCCAAGGAAGAAAGAATTGCCTCAGAGCTTTCCATGGCGGCAGAAATTCAGGCCTATTCCCTGCCCAATGATTTCCCGGCATTTCCGGAGCATCAGGAATTCGACATTTATGCCTCCATGACCCCTGCCAAGGAAGTGGGGGGAGATTTCTATGATTTCTTCAAAATAGATGAGAATCATCTGGGACTTGTTATGGCAGACGTATCCGGCAAGGGAATGCCCGCCGCCCTCTTTATGATGATTTCCAAAATGCTTTTGAAGCACCGGACCCAGATGGGAGGCAAACCCTCGGAAATCCTCTCAGATGCCAACAATCAGATCTGCCAAAATAATAAGGCAGACATGTTTGTCACGGTCTGGCTGGGCATCTTAGATATCCAAAGCGGTGAGATTACAGCGGCCAATGCCGGACACGAGTATCCTGCCATCAAGGATAAGAGCGGACATTTTAGCCTGCTGCACGATCGCCATGGTCTGGTTCTGGGAGCCATGGACGGCATGAAATATAAGGATTACACCATACAACTGGAAGCGGGAGATGCCCTCTTCCTCTATACCGATGGGGTACCGGAAGCCACCCGCTCTGACGATACTATGTATGGAAGTGAACGCATGATTAATGCTCTAAACGCTTCCCAGGCAAAGGATCCCAAGGAACTTCTGCAGTACATGGAAAAGGACGTGGATTCTTTCGTCAAGGATGCGGATCAATTCGATGATCTTACCATGCTAGGATTTTTCTATAAGGGATCTAACAAAAACAAATAAGTAACATTTTCTCAAGGGGTGAAGTGCCAAAAGCTTCACCCCTTCTTGACGTCCATTTCACCCCCATTTCACCCCCTGTATATACTTTCTTTACAAACTTCTTTTATAATAAAAAAGGATATGAGTTCAGTATCGACTTTTATCTTTATTACGAAGGGAGTTATTATGAAAAAAACAACAAAAAAACCAAGATTCTTAATGAACAGAGAGCTTTCATGGCTGAAATTTAATGATAGAGTTCTTGACGAGGCAGGCAATCCGGCCGTTCCTCTGGCAGAACGTCTGACCTTTGCTTCCATTTATCAGTCCAACTTAGACGAATTTTACATGGTCCGCGTAGGTACTCTTATGGATCAGATGGAAGTTTCCCCTGACGAGAGAGAAAATAAAACCAACATGACGGCCAAGGAGCAGGTAAAAGCTATCGTAAAAGAAACCAAATCCCTGGATTTGAAAAAAGGCCGTATTTACGAGCAGCTTATGGGAGAGTTGGAACCCAAGGGTATCCGTATCATTAATTTCAACAAATTATCCGATGAAGAGGGTAAACTTTTGGAGCTGTATTTTGATCAGGATGTAGCACCTTATCTGTCTGCCAATATTGTCAGCAAACAGCAGCCCTTCCCCTTCCTGAAAAACAAGGAAATCTATGCAGTAGCCAAACTGCAGAGCAAGGGTGGAAAAACAAAAACTGCCATCATCCCTTGCAGCAACAACGTTTTCCGTCGTCTCATTGACATTCCTACCAGGCCGGGAAGCTTTATGCTGTCTGAAGAACTGATTTTACATTTCTTTCCTAAGCTCTTCTCTAATTACACAGTAAAAGAAAAATCTCTGGTGCGCATTACCAGAAATGCAGATATCGATACTGAGACGATTTATGATGAAGATTTGGACTACAGAGATGCTATGAAAAATCTGATTCGTCAAAGAACCCGCATGAAACCGGTGCGCATGGAACTTTCCAGAGAATTGAGCAAAAAGACCGTCCAAGAATTGTGTCACACCATTAAAGTTGAGAAATCTCATGTATTTCTTTCTGATGTTCCCTTGGATCTGTCCTTTGTTTTTGGAATTCAAAATTATCTGAAGAGCAAGGATCAGGAAGCACTTTTCTATCAGAGAAGAACCCCGAGAATGACTCCTCAATTGGATCCCAAAGAAAGTCTGGTGGCACAGATTTCCAAAAAGGATGTCCTGCTTTCTTACCCATTTGAAAATATTAAATCATTCATTAATCTTCTGGAGGAAGCAGCTAAGGATGACACCGTGGTTTCCATCAAAATGACCCTTTATCGTCTGGCCAATAAGAGTAAGATTATAGATGCTTTGATTGAAGCTTCTGAAAATGGTAAAGAAGTTGTCGTTCTGGTAGAGCTTAGAGCTCGTTTTGATGAAGAGAGTAATATCGAATACTCCAGAAAACTGGAAGAGGCCGGATGTCAGGTAATCTACGGACTGAACGGTTTCAAAGTACATTCCAAACTTTGCCTGATTTCCAGAAAAACAGAGACTGGTATCTCCTATATTACACAGATTGGTACCGGAAACTACAATGAGAAAACAGCCTCACTCTATACCGACCTGTCCTTGATTACAGCGCATCAGGGAATTGGCTCTGAAGCAGCTAAAGTATTTGATTCTCTCCTGAGAGGTGAATTTGTCAAAGAGACGGAATATCTTCTAGTGGCACCAAAATGCCTGCAGAATAAGATCCTGGATATGATTGATCATGAGATTCAGATTGCTAAAGATGGTGGGGAAGGTTATGTTGGTATCAAGATTAACTCTCTTACTGATAAAGCCATTATCGACAAACTAGTGGAAGCTTCCCAGGCCGGAGTTAAGATTGAGATGATCGTTCGCGGTATCTGCTGTCTGATTCCTGGTGTTAAGGATTATACAGAAAATATTCGTGTCATCAGCATCGTAGGTCGTTTCCTTGAGCATTCCCGTATCTATCGTTTCGGAACCAAGGACCGCGAGAAAGTATATATTGCCTCCGCTGACTTTATGACCAGAAATACCATTCGCCGTGTAGAGGTTGCCGCTCCCATTCTGGATCCCGAAATCCGCCAACGTCTGGATGATATGTTCAGCATGATGATAGAAGACGATGAAAAGGGACGTGAGTTGAATAACAAGGGCTTCTATGAGAGAAGAAAATTAAAGGATGTAAAAATGAATTCTCAGGAGCTTTTCTATGCTATGGCTTACAGCAACGCTGAGAAATAAGTAGAATATCATGCATCCCTGGAGACAATTCCATCCCCAGAATCGCAAATGCAGATTCGGGCAAAGACAATACACAATAAGCTATCATAAAAACGCCTGGTCACGGCGTGGGAGAAGGAAAAAGAAAATAGAGAATCAAAAAATAGAAGAAAAGAAAACAGAAATAAAAGAAGAAGTTATCGTTACTGCTGATCCTAAGGTCAGCAAA
Organism: Lachnospiraceae bacterium; assembly: GCA_963594675.1. Taxonomy (GTDB): domain Bacteria; phylum Bacillota; class Clostridia; order Lachnospirales; family Lachnospiraceae; genus Ruminococcus_G. Next base: position 1,428 of record CAVBGA010000094.1, on the reverse strand, counting down.
AATAAGAAAAAAATGGATTACAAGAAAATATTAGAAAACAAGGAGGTTCGTGCCTTTCTAAAGAAGGGAAATGAAAACCTGGGCGTACTAGGCTACACGGATCATTCTGTTAAGCACTGTGCCATTGTAGCAAAAAGAGCCGGAAGTATTCTGAAGGATTTTGGCTATAGCGAGCATGATATCCAGTTGGCACAGATTGCCGGAGCCATGCATGACATCGGCAATGCCATCAATAGGGAACATCACGGAGAATATGGTGCCTTGTTAGCCAATCAGTTATTGGAAAAAATGGGCATGTCCTTGGAAGATCGAGTTATTGTTGTATCTGCCATCGGACATCATGATGAATCTACCGGCTGTGCCGTGGATCCCATCTCTGCCGCATTAATTCTGGCTGATAAAACCGATGTTCGACGCAATCGTGTCCGCACCCGGGAGAAAGCAAATTTTGACATTCACGACAGAGTCAATTATGCCGTAACAAGTGCCGAAGTAAGACTTAATCCCAAAAAACATGTTATTATCTTGGATCTGCAGATTGATGAAAACATCTGCACCATGTATGAATACTTTGAAATTTTCCTCGGCCGAATGATGCTTTGCCGCCAAGCGGCTGAGCTTCTGGGGGCAAAGTTCAAATTATTAGCCAATGGAAGCAAGGTACTGTAACAAGAATCCTTCTTCCTTAAAACTTAAAACGATAAGAAACACTCTTTACGCAAATTAAGAAAAATTAAGAAAAAAGCAGACCACTACTACTCTGATGGTCTGCTTTTTTCTTAATTTTGTTTTCTATACCTTTTCTGTATCTTACTCTCTATATTTCTCAATATATTTATTTACAAGACAGATTCACGCTGGTGATGGCATCGTCATCATATTCCGGCTCAACGGAATTATCATGATATTTCACAGTAACCGTGTGATCTTCTCCCTTCTCATCTTCAAGGACGAAGGAGTAATCCCCCTCTTTGTCTACCGTAAAAGTGATACTGTCATCTGTGAAAGAAGAATTCACTGTATCTGCCGGAAGTTCTACCACCTGATAATCACCAAGGCCTTCCACCTGAGCGGTAATCGTCTTTTTCTTTCCGCACCCGAAGAGTACCATTGTAGCCATTACCGCCAATATCAGAATCGTCATTGTTTTCATTGCTGATTTTTTCATAATAGCTTATCCTCCCATCTTCTGTTTATGATATAAATTACAGAGCTTCTACTGCATCGCTGTCATTGACTTCCAATGACTCATTTGCCTCTTTTTCAGCCTCTTCTTTTGCTTTCTTCTCAGCTTCTTCCTGAGCCTTCTTCTCAGCTTCCTCCTGAGCCTCTTTCTCAGCTTCTTCCTGAGCTGCTTTCTCTGCCTCTGCCTGCTGTGCTGCTTCGTCTGCTGCCTGTTTCTCTGCCTGCTGACGTGCCAACTCTGCC
>CAVBGA010000093.1:0-8201 GCA_963594675.1 Lachnospiraceae bacterium | reverse complement strand
GATCAATACCAAGAGAGAAACCACAATTCAAGGACTGTATGCTGCAGGGGATGTAGCAGGTGGCTGCCCGCAAAAATATGTAACCGGAGCTCTGGCAGAAGGTGAGATTGCAGCGAAAAATATTATAGAAAAATGGAAAGAGTTGCAGGAACATGATATAGCGGACAATAAGGAAGCGGCAAAGGCCATCATGGATGCCTATGAGGCGATTCGCAATCAGTCCCAGTCCTTATTTGAAGTGGATGAGCTGGAAGAGGCCATGCAGAAGGTCATGGATGAATATGCCGGCGGTATCGGAAGCAGTTATCAGTACAATGAGAAACAATTGCATCAGGCAGATGACAAGATTCTTCAAATCGAAGAGTTGGCTGAGAACTTAAAAGCTTCAGATATGCATGAGCTTATGTTTGTCTATGAACTAAAGGAAAGACTTACCGTCTGTAGAACCTTGATTGCTCATTTGCTGGATCGAAAAGAAACCAGATGGCATACATTTAATGAAAATTTAGATCATCCGGAAACAGATACGGCATATGAGTGTTATGTGAATTCAAAAATGGTCGATGGTGCGATACAGATGATTCACCGAGACCTGGTAAAGGAGAACAGCTATGAGCATACGAATTAATAAGGAGCGCTGTGTAGGATGCGGCCGCTGCCAGGCTGTTTGTCCCGGAACTCTGATTGTTATGGAAGACAAAAAAGCAGTTATGCGCTATCCCAAAAACTGTTGGGGATGCGTATCCTGTGTAAAGGAGTGCCGCAAGGGTGCCATTGATTTCTTCCTGGGAGCTGATATCGGCGGTATGGGAAGTATCATGAATGTGACCCAGGAGGGACAGATCCTCCACTGGAACATAAAGAAAAGCAATGGAGAAAAAGTTACCATCGATGTGGATCGAAGGAATTCCAATGCATATTAATTGCAATAAATCTATTTAAGATTTGAGAGGAGAAAAAAATGAGTCAATTATCACACTTAGATGAACTTGAAGCAGAAGCCATCTATATTATCCGCGAAGTTGCGGCTGAGTGCGAAAATCCCGTTATGTTATATTCCATCGGAAAAGATAGTTCCGTAATGCTTCATCTGGCTATGAAAGCGTTCTATCCGGAGAAGCCCCCCTTCCCCTTCCTCCATGTAAATACCACATGGAAATTCAAGGAGATGATCAAATTCAGAGATGAGACAGCCAAACGCCTTGGTATTGAGATGCTGGAATATATCAATCAGGACGGTGTGGACCAGGGCATTAACCCCTTCGATCATGGCGGAGCTTATACCGATATCATGAAAACCCAGGCTTTGAAACAAGCCTTGAACAAATATGGTTTCACCGCAGCGTTCGGAGGCGGAAGACGTGATGAGGAAAAAAGCCGTGCAAAAGAGAGAATCTTCTCCTTTAGAAATGAAAATCATGCATGGGATCCGAAAAACCAGCGTCCCGAGATGTGGAAACTTTACAATACAGAGATCAACAAGGGTGAGAGTATTCGTGTGTTCCCTATTTCCAACTGGACAGAGACGGACATCTGGCAGTACATTCGCCGGGAAAATATTCCGATTGTTCCTCTCTACTATGCAGCAGAGCGTCCAGTAGTATACCGAGACGGCAATATTATCATGGTGGATGATGAGAGAATGCGTCTGGAGCCGGGAGAGAAGCCGGAACTGAAAAAGGTTCGTTTTAGAACTCTTGGCTGCTACCCCTTAACTGGTGGTATCGAGTCAGAAGCGACAACATTGGATGAGATTATTGAAGAGACATTGGCCAGCGTTGAATCCGAGCGTACCAGCCGAGTAATCGACAAAGACGGCGGTTCAGCCAGCATGGAGAAAAGAAAAAGAGAGGGCTATTTCTAATGAGCGGATTATTAAAATTTATTACATGCGGAAGTGTGGATGATGGAAAATCAACACTGATCGGACATATTCTTTATGATTCTAAATTATTATATACAGACCAGGAAAAGGCCTTACAGCTGGAATCCAAGGTAGGTTCCCGAGGCGGAGCCATTGACTATTCCCTGCTGTTAGATGGACTTATGGCAGAGCGTGAGCAGGGTATCACCATTGATGTTGCTTATCGCTATTTTACAACAGACAAAAGAAGCTTCATTGTAGCGGATACCCCAGGACATGAGGAATATACAAGAAACATGGCGGTAGGTGCTTCCTTCGCCCAGCTTTCCATCATTCTTGTAGATGCAAGACAGGGCGTACTGGTACAGACCAGACGCCACAGCCGTATCTGCGCTTTGATGGGAATCAAAAACTTTGTATTTGCCATTAATAAGATGGATCTAGTGGACTATTCCCAGGAACGTTTCCAGGAGATTGAAAAAGATATTCAGGCTCTTTCTGAAGAGTTACATTTGGAAAATGTGATTCTGATTCCGGTTAGTGCCACAGAAGGTGACAATGTAACAACAAAATCAGAAAATACTCCTTGGTATAAAGGACCGAGCCTGCTGTCTTATCTTGAAGAAGTGGATGTTGCGGAGACCACAGAACAGGGCTTTTATCTTCCGGTACAGAGAGTATGCCGTCCAAATCTGGACTTCCGCGGTTTTCAGGGACAGATTGAAAATGGCTCTGTGAAAAAAGGCCAGACCATTATTGCTCTCCCTAGCCGTGAGCAGGCTTCTGTAAAGAGTCTTTTAAATGGAGACAAGGAAGTGGATGAGGCCTTTGCCGGACAGGCGGTAACCATTCAGTTGGATCGAGAGGTGGATGTAAGCCGTGGCTGCGTTTTGACAGATTCCGAAAGCCTTCCTCTGGCGAAAACCTTTGATACCACCCTTCTTTGGATGGATGATAACCGTATGGTTCCAGGAAAGGATTATCTGGTAAAAATTGGTACCAAGAGAATCCCAGGTATTATTAAAGAAATCAAATATCGTATCGATGTCAATAGTGGAGAGCGTCAGGAAGCAGCACAGCTGGAGAAAAATGAGATCGCCGTCTGCACGGTAGAGCTGGCTGAGAATGTCGTGCTGGATGAATTTAAGAAACATAAGACCTTGGGAGAATTGATTCTTATCGATCGTGTCAGTCATGCCACATCTGCCTGCGGTGTTGTAGACAGCATCTCCCAGGAAGGGGATAAACCGTATTTCCAGAAGGACGATATTAAGATTGGTGGCTATATTTTCGAGGAGTTCTATTTCAGCCTTGATAATGCAGCGATTTCCAAGGTGAATGCAAGAGAGAATCCATGGAAAGAGGGGGATGAGGTAGTCCTTCGAGGCGATTCCTTCGCTTATCCGGAATATTTTGATATTATTTCTGTGGAAAATCAGGCAGCGGTAACCATTCGTGATGGTAAGATTGAGAAAATTCTTCCTATTGCAGACTATAATTACATCGGACTTCCTGTATTGGATGAGAGAGGATTTGCTTTGAATATTAAGAAACAGGCAGATCTCAAACAGTTCCTGGAGGAATTCGGTGCCGTAAAAGCTGATGCAAGATCGGATTTCCATAATAAATGGTTCCGTTTCGAGACCTACAGAAGAATCGTGTGCACAGACAACTTCTGGATGATTTAACTCAGTTGGACTGAGTTAAACGCTCCGCGAGGATGTGCGCAAGACTCGTAAGCGAGTCTTGAACAATAAGAAATTGTAAGAAAGATAACTCAGGAAACACGTATTGCGAGTTTCCTGAGTTATTGTTGCTGTTATATGTTATATATTTGTGGGGAACTGCCAGCAACAGGTCCCGCAGGAGAAAAAGAATCTGGTCAATCCCACTAGGCTTGTGTTATGATAATGCACAGCGTAATATGATACCTTAGGAAGGAATATATATGTTAAATCAATTTTCAAGAACAGAACTGATCTTCGGACGCCAGGGAATGGAAAAATTAGAAAAATCCCGAGTGGCGGTATTTGGAATCGGCGGAGTTGGTGGCTATGCGGTAGAAGCCTTGGTGCGCTCCGGTGTAGGCTGCATCGATGTTATTGATGATGATAAGGTCTGTTTGACAAACCTGAATCGTCAGATTCTTGCCACAAGGAAGACGGTAGGACAATATAAGGTGGATGTGTGCGAGGAGAGAATGAAAGAAATCAATCCTAAGGTACAGATCAACAAACACCAATGCTTTTTTATGCCGGACAATAGTCAGGAGTTTGATTTCTCAGCCTATGATTATGTTATCGATGCTATTGATACGGTAACTGGGAAAATTGAGTTGGTTATGGCCTGTCAGGCAGCGGGTACCCCCATTATCAGCAGTATGGGAGCCGGCAACAAGGTGGATCCCACTCGATTCGAGGTGGCTGATATTTATAAAACCTCTGTTTGCCCTCTGGCAAAGGTTATGAGAAGAGAATTGAAAAAAAGAGGGGTAAAAAAGCTTAAGGTGGTCTATTCTAAGGAGCCGGCTCTGACCCCCATTGAGGATATGGCCATTAGTTGTAAGACCAATTGTATTTGCCCGCCAGGCACGGCAAGAAAATGCACAGCCAGAAGGGCTGTTCCTGCCAGCAATGCCTTTGTTCCTTCTGTAGTGGGCTTGATTATTGCCGGAGAGGTGATTAAGGATTTGACAGAATTCGGGAGAGATAAGTCATGATCTATCTTGATTATACAGCAAACACACCGGTGGACCCTGAAGTGGTCCGCCGTTTTACGGAGACAGAGATTGCTTATATTGGCAATCCCAATGCCAACCATGCCGCAGGAAGAGAAGCGGCCAAGGCTTTGGAGGAGGTGACTGCCTCGATTGCCGATATGCTGGGGGTTCTCCCGGAGGAGATTATCTTTACCTCTGGAGCCAGCGAATCCAATAATTTGGCCATCAAGGGCAGTGCCAGAGCCTTGCGACATCAGGGAAAACATATCATTACTACGGCTTTGGAACATGCCTCCGTAGGCGGTCCCTTTACCTATCTGCAGGAACAGGGCTATGAAATTGACCTGGTGGACATCACAAGGGAAGGCCGCATTGATACAGAACATTTACAGGAATTACTGCGAAAGGACACGGTTTTAGTCAGCGTCAGTGCTGTGGATAGCGAATTAGGAACCCTGCAGCCTATAGAAGAAATCGCAGAAATCGTGAAAAAATTTTCTGGATGTCGTCTGCATGTGGATGCCACTCAGGCCATGGGCAAGGTGCCTTTTTCCTGTTCAGTGGCAGATACCGTCAGTTTTGCAGCTCATAAATTTTATGGCCTAAACGGTAGTGGTATTTTAGTAAAGAAGAAAGGGTTGGTTTTGACCCCTCTGATTCATGGTGGGGTAAGCAACAGCCTTTATCGCAGCGGCACTCCTACCCTGGCCTTGGCTTCCGCTATGGAAGAGGCCTTGAGAATTGCCCTTAGCAAAGAAGGAGAGCGTTTGGCTCGGGTGCAGGACTTATCACAGCAATTAAGAGAAGGTTTGGCCTCTTACAAAAAAGTGACCATCAATAGTCCTCAAAATGCAATTCCCCATATTATCAATCTTAGTGTGGGTGGAGTAAAAGGACAGGCATTTCAGCGGGCTTTAGATGAGAAAGGTGTGTGCGTTTCCGTGAAATCTGCCTGCTCAGTGGAAAATACGCCTTCTAAGGCAGTTTATGCGGTGAGCAGGAACCGCAAACAGGCACTTTCTTCCTGGAGAATTAGCCTTAGCCATTTGACGACAGAGGAAGAACTTGCGCAATTTATGGACATTTTTGATGAAATATATAAAGAACTTACGTAACTAGTATTTTATTGAAGGGATTTATTTATGAAAAGAGAATTAGAAACCTATCAGCTGATTGAAAGAAGTATTACAAAAAAATTCAGAAAACAGCTGTGGAGCCGCTTCACTCAGGCGGTGCGCCGCTATGAGCTGGTGCAGGAAGGGGATAAGATTGCTGTTTGCATTTCCGGAGGTAAGGACTCCATGCTTATGGCGAAACTGATGCAGATGCTGCAAAGGTACAGTGAGACAAAGTTTGAACTGGTCTTTTTGGTAATGGATCCCGGATATAATGAGATTAATCGCCAGAAGATTGAAAGTAATGCCCAATTGCTTCATGTGCCCATTACGGTATTTGAATCCAATATTTTTGCAGTAGCCAACAGCACAGACAAATCTCCCTGTTATCTATGCGCAAGAATGAGAAGAGGTACCCTCTATCATGAAGCCCAGGAGCGGGGATGCAATAAAATCGCTTTGGGTCATCATTTTAGCGATGTCATCGAAACTACTGTTATGGGCATGTTTTACGGCTCCCAGCTGCAGGGTATGATGCCCAAGCTTCACAGCACGAATTTTCCTGGTATGGAGTTGATCCGTCCCATGTATTGCATCCATGAGGAAGATATTATTGCCTGGAAAAATTATAATGAATTGGAATTTATCCAGTGCGCCTGTCGATTTACGGAAAACTGTACCACCTGTGACAATGGTGGCGGCGGCTCCAAGAGACAGGAGGTAAAAACTCTGCTTCGCCGTCTGAAGAGAGACAATCCGGGAATTGAGATGAGTATTTTTAATAGTATTCATTCCGTGTGTCTGGATACATTTCCGGGATATAAGCAGGCTGGGGAAAAACATGATTTTCTGGACCACTATGATGAGAAAAAAGTGAGATAAACCAGAAAAAAGCTGTGAAAAAACTGTGAAGTCCTAACTTTTCTTCTCTTTCTTCGTATAACTATATAAGGGGAATGCAATCCGGTAGGAATCGTTTCCGGAGAGCATTCCCCTTTTTCACCGCATGCTTGTCTACAAAGTGGCATTCATGGAACCAGTCTTATAGCCGGCTAAATCCATGGTTACATAGGTAAATCCTAAATCATGCAGATAGGCGTGTATTTCTGGGGCAATTTCCATAAGTTTTGGGAATTCTTTCGGCTCTATCTCAATCCTTGCCAGGGCGCCCTCATTGCCGTGGACGCGGACCCGGAGCTGGTGGAAACCTCGATCTAAGAGAAATTGTTCCGCCTTGTCTACCATGCCCAGTCTTTCCTCTGAAATAAGTTCGCCGTAGACAAAACGAGAGGAGAGACAGGCGAAGGACTGTTTTTCCCAGGTGGGAAGACCCATTTCTCGGGAGAGGGCACGGATGTCTTCCTTGTTTAGGTCGGCATGGCGAAGAGGACTTTTAATTTCTAACTCTTTGACGGCTTGCAGACCAGGACGGTAATCGCCGTTGTCATCTGTGTTGGAACCTTCTACCACGTAATTCAAACCTTCCTGGGCAGCAATCCGGCGAATTTTGGTAAACAGTTCATGTTTGCAAAGATAGCAGCGGTTTTTGGGATTGTGTCGGAAGCCTTCGATGTCCAATTCCTCGGATTCTACAATCTTATGGCGAATGCCTTCTTTTTGGCAAAAATCAATGGCTTCCTGTAATTCTCTTTCGGGAAAAGAGCAGGACTTGGCGGTAATTGCCAGCACCCGATCCCCCAGCTGATCTTTTGCTGACTTTAGCAGAAATGTGGAGTCTACTCCTGAGGAAAAGGCCACAGCCACACTGCCTAATTCCTTCAAATAGGCATTAAGATTTTCTTGTTTTGCATGTAATTGATCCATAATACTCCTCCGAATGTCTAGCATTCATCTTAATTTTTAAATGTGGTCATTTATCAACATACTATTTTGGTATGATTATAGCATTGATAGTATCTTTGTCAAGAAAAGACTGCACTTCTTTGGGTTTACAGACGCTAAAAAAGTCATTTCTTGCCAGATTGCTGTAAATGCGTTATGATACAGGTACTATGGTTACAGTGGTCATAGTGTAGTTTGAGATAGAAACAGAGCTTAACTGAGATCAGTTAGAAAAATAAGGAGTATAAATATTATGTGTGGTATTGTTGGCTATGTAGGTAATAAACCGGCAGCGTCGATTCTGTTGGGAGGATTGTCCAAGCTGGAGTATCGTGGATATGATTCCGCAGGAATCGCAGTCAGAGACGGTAGCAAGGATATTGCTGTAATCAAGGCAAAAGGAAAATTAAAGAATCTGTCAGAGAAGACAGATGGAGGTGCTGCTGTTCCTGGAACTTGCGGTATTGGCCATACAAGATGGGCCACCCACGGGGAACCTTCTGAGATTAATGCCCATCCCCATGTTAGTGACAATGCAGACGTGGTAGGCGTTCACAACGGAATTATTGAAAACTATCAGGAATTGAAGAATAAACTTTTGAGAAAGGGTTATACCTTCTATTCTGAGACAGATACTGAGGTGGTAGTAAATCTGGTGGAT
>CAVBGA010000092.1:0-3316 GCA_963594675.1 Lachnospiraceae bacterium | reverse complement strand
GTTGGGCACTTTGACGAGAAGATTTAGATACATTTTCGCTCTCCTTATTTAGGCTCAAATAAGCCTAAATAGATTGTATCACAAAGCCCGTGTTTTCACAACGGATTTCCTACAAAAACACGGGCTATTTCAGCATTTCTAAGTATTAAATTTTCTTTAGGTTCAAAAATCAATGGAAGCTAACAATGTAGTATGCCAGCGGGCAAAAAATTAATCTTTCTTATATTTTTCAATGATACATTGATGTTCCTTGCTGTCTTTATCATAATTGATTCCGACCAAAAGAATATCGCCTGTATAGTTCAGAATCGACTCTGGATATCTCTTGTTTTTTATCTGCTGTAAAGCAGTTTCAGGGCCTTTATTCCATTTCAATTCCACCACCAAAGCCGGATACGTGTTCTTATATTCTGGTTTTGGGATAAATACGAAATCAGCGAATCCAAGTCCTGTTGGCAATTCTCTTACAGGTTTAAAATAGTATTGCATTGCTCCTAAATAAGCAATAGCAATCGTACTACTCAAAGAGTTCTCATCATTATACTGAATAGTAGATGCATATTCTGAATGAATTTTATCGATTGCAAATGCAACCTGCCTTTCATTCCTTGCCAAAGTTGCCATGAGAAGATTTCTTGACTCTTGCTGAAATGCAATCAGCTCATCCCAGCTACTACTTCTAACAGCCGTAATCAATTCCTGCCTAATTTCCTCATTCGGAACAAATGCTGTCTCGTTATCCTCATTATATCCCAAATATCCAAGATGAATCAGGTAAGTAATCACATCATCACGATTCTGTATCTTGGCAGGATCATTCTTGAAAGTTGCTGTATCAACTTTAACTTCCGAGCCTGCAAGCATCTCAATAATAGCATTCTTCAGACCGTCATAGTTCATACAGATAAGTGGTATTACAACCTCATATGATCCAGTTTCAGACCAGTAGCTTCTAAATCTTCCCTTAGTCATAATACTTACCACTGCTTTCGGATTGTACACTTGATATCCATTAAGCAGATAGCCATCATACCATTTTTTTACCTTGTCAAACTCCCTATCGTACTTTTCACAAAGATTTTTCACTTCCGCTTCGGTAAAGCCAATGTATGGAGCCAGTTCATCGGCCTGCAGCATCGTAAACTCGTCAAGATTGTTTACTGCGGACTGCGCTTTTTCTTTCTTAATCGGCAAAATTCCTGTAAGATATGCCAACTGAATATACTTCGTCGGCTCAACTCCTTTAAACATTCCCCTTAAGAAGTTAAGATATTCATCCTGAACGCTTTCTGTTATAGTTCCATCTCGTATAATAACATCCCATTCATCTATGATAACAACAAACTTTTGTCCCGTACGATCCTTTACTCTTGAAAGTGCATCCGATAAAGTCCTAACATCCTGCGATAACAGCTCTGGATAAATATCACAAAGTTCACTTAAAACACTTTTAGTTATAAAAGAAACTACTCTATCAGCATCATCACAGTTTGCCAAAAACCACTGTATATCAATGTGAATCACATCATATTGATTAAGATGCTTTCTAAAACTTTCTTCTTTTCCAATCTCTAAATCAGAGAACATACTCTCGGAATCCGCACCCTTGCTATAGTATGCTGCCAACATATTAGCCGCATAGGATTTTCCAAATCGACGAGGTCGACTATTACAAATATAGGCATTTGTAGTATCAAGAACACTATTTGTATATTTAATCAATCCCGTCTTATCCACATATATCCGAGAATTAAGAGCAACCTGAAACGCACTATTATCCGGATTCACAAATCTTCCCATGCCTCTCAGACTCCTTTCTACAATGTCAAGTGTAATTCTTATCTCTTTGCTTTATCAGCTCTTCAATCACAGACTCCGGCTCCTCCAAATCCTCTGCGATCTGAGAAACCGACTTCCCTTTGGCAAGCTTCTTTTCTATCTGCTGAAGCAGTTTGTTTCGTTGCCCTTGGTCTAACCCCTGCTGTATACCTTGCTGAACGCCTTGTTGAATACCCTGTTGAACGCCCTGTTGAATGCCCTGCTTTAATCCATCTGCAAAAGAAGATTCCCGTTCCATTCGCATATGTTTTTCTTCATCATACTCATAGATACTCACTTTTTTCGCCTCCGATTTGTTTCTACTCAAAAAATTCGCTAAAATTCCTTCTCTGATGCATTCGTCTATTGCCCTGTCCACCGCCAGTTCAATGGGCATCTCCCTAGCATATTCTCTTACTCTTCTCGTATATTCTGCATAATCTCCCAGAGACTTGCAGGTGCTTTTCAGCTTCTCATTGTAACCGCTGTTGATATTCAAGAGGGTTTCCTGAAGCTGCAGATCCGGTGTCACCCTTTCCAAAGCCTTTTTATCATATAAGGCTGACAGGGTTAAGACTTCCCGCTCCTGCCTTTCGGCGATTCCATTGTAAAAGATAATAAACTTAGGTACCGGCAGAACAACTGGCTTTTCCCCGTATAAATTCATTTCTCTAGTCAGAGATGAGTATACATCCGCCATATAAAAAAAGAATCGCAGAGGTAGATTAGGACTAAAGCTAGACTGATGCTCATACAGGGATACCACCGAACCGATCACAAAAGAGATATCATTGTGCATGGACATGTAGATCGCATTTTTCAGCGTATTGATCTCCAACTGGTCCGGATCCCGGTAATCCGTTTCATTGATGGCATTATACAAGTCCAAAAGTTCTTTTTTGTCCTCATAAAGCATCTCAAAGATTCGTGCCTTATACTGCCGGTTAACAGAAAAATGATTTTGATTCTTGATTTCTTTCATGGAAAACCTCCTTTTGAAATATGCAGGAGATTCGCCAGAATCCACATCCATCATGAAATCTGTATCTCTATTTCAGTCGTTTTCTGATAAATCTCTCTGCTCTTAACGGGAAATAGAAAAGCATTGAGATTCCTTACGGTCCTGACAAGATATTTTAGATATGGTCTTTGAATTACTCTAGAAATGACTGACGTGTACCCTATTGCTTTTGGAACATGTAATGCTTTGAGCTTATGCTAGCATATGAATTTTGCCTTGTCTAGATGATTTTTCTAATAAAGGATTACATATCACTTTTTCTGATAATTAGGTTTCCATTCATACTATTCTCTTAATTTTGTCCTTATCTTTGTAATATTGAATTTAACATTTCAAAAGCAAACAACCATACATCTGGCATAAAAAATTTTATTATCGTCAAATCGACGAGGTCGACTATTACAAATGTAGGAATTTGCCTTGTGATATTGTCAATAATAGTTTACACTTTTTCCTCAAGAATATTCGACCCTATGC
>CAVBGA010000091.1:0-4885 GCA_963594675.1 Lachnospiraceae bacterium | reverse complement strand
GCTCTAGCCTCTGTCATTGGAGAAGACGAACTCTCTCCTTTGGATAAAAAATATCTTATTTTCGGCCGTCAATTCGAAAAGGAATTTGTCGGACAGGGCAATGAAGAAAATCGTACCATCAAGGATACCCTGCAAATTGGCTGGAAACTTCTCGGTTTACTGCCAAGAGATGAATTAGACCGTATCGACACAAAAATACTTGATATATATTACCAAGAGACAGTATTTGAATCTGTTAAAGAAGCGCAAAAAGAAGCGGATCAGTTAGCAAAGCAGAGGTGAGTATTTCATGGATCCTAATACATTTCCCACAAAAGGCAATCTTATATTGGCAAAGAATTCTCTAGCCTTAGCCAATCAAGGGTTTGATCTGATGGATCGCAAAAGGAATATCCTGATTCGTGAATTAATGGACCTGATCGATCAGGCAAAAGAAATCCAATCTCAAATTGATAGCACCTTCCGGGAAGCCTATGCAGCTCTACAAGCAGCAAATATGGAAATTGGCATTCACCAGGTACAGACGATTTCTTACTCTGTTCCTGTAGAAACTTCTATCAAAGTCAAAACGCGAAGTATTATGGGAACAGAAATCCCCCTTGTGGAAGCAGATGAAAATGAGCTACTGCCCACCTATGCCTATTACAGCACCAGAGAGTCTCTCGATCAGGCAAGGCAGGCCTTTGAAAAAGTAAAGCGACTAACCATACGACTCGCCACCATAGAGAGTTCAGCCTACCGTTTAGCTGCCAATATAAAAAAGACACAAAAAAGAGCAAATGCTTTAAAAAATATCACGATTCCTCATTACCAAGGGCTGGTAAAAAGCATTAACGATTCTTTGGAAGAAAAAGAAAGAGAAGAATTCACTCGACTAAAAGTAATCAAAAGAATGCAAAGCAAGAAAAAGTAAGCAGAAAAGCCCTTGAAAAAAAGATATTTTTACGTTAGGATATCTTGGTATAAGGGAGGCTTTTATGCAAAGAGAATATAATATTTGTCATTTTTTTAAACATATATATACCCTTGTTTTTGCTTTCGTTCTTATCTTTCTTCTCTGTTTTCAACCAGTGGAGGCTGCAAGCAAAACCATAGTAGAGAGTCGCTTGGCTCAGGTAGAAAAGGTATATGCCAATGGAAAACAAATTAATGATGTTGTAGATGTTACCTATTATAATTCCGCTAGTTCTACGGAAAGAATCATACATAATGAAGGTTGCAATGCACTGGTAGCTTACACAACATTAAAGATTTTTCACAATGCTTTTACGCCATACAATACCAGCTCCTACCGTCAGATTGGTATGGCATCTACATCCAATACTACTGCTCTCTATGCCTTGATGAAAAAGGCAAAGGTAGGGGACGTAATCGCATTTACCGAGAGAAAACAAAGTCCGGATTCAGATAGCCATTATGCAATTTTTGAAAAATGTGACGCCAAAGGAATCTATCTTTACGAAGCTAATTTTCGTGTGAGCAATTCAGATCTATCTAACAAAGTATATAGCAATCATCGCTGGGCTTATAATAAAATAAAAAGCTGGTCTAATTCCAGCTATGTACGTATTTATCGCTCAAAAAATTATGATAGTGTTAATCGCAAAACAGCAGCAAAAAACCTAAAAAAAGGAAGCTATATTACCATTCGTAAAATTAAATATAAGGTAATCAGCAGCAACATTAATAATGCCAAACTTCAGGTAGTAGCTGCAAGTGCCAGTGGAATGATCCCCAAATATGTAGGTTTGAACTATGATGATTGGGATTCCAGCAACAACACTCTAGTGTACTCTAAGATTCCTACAGACGTCAATGCCCACGGAAATAGAGTCAATCTCATCACAGATGAACAATTTTATACCGTTGTAAAATAACGATAGCAAAGAAGAGACATCAATTTGATGTCTCTTCTTCTATCTTTGCCTCTATTCCAGACACAATTTCCAGATCCTGGTCTATAGTAATCTTTATATAGCCTCCTAATTCTGTTTTAATTGTCCAATTTTCCGTTTTATCTTCTTTATTTTTCTTTTTCTTAAAGGATATATCTGCCATGGCATTTTTCGCATCATCCTTGCTCATCCCCAGACAAATCCCATCCAATACCTTCATTGGCACCTTTGTGGTTACCAAATCTGAATACAGAGTGGTAACAAAACAATTTTCTACCAAGGTCTTCTTTAATTCGGGATTATATACCGTTGTATAAATCATCTGACCATCTTTATTCAAAGTTACATAGCCATAGTCATTTGCCTCAAGCTCCTTATCTGAGCTATCCTCATCAATCTCCCAACCATTGGAAAGAAAGGCCTTTACAGGAGCTGGAAGTCTATATAAATCTCCATCATAAGATACGATAAAATCCTCTGGATTACTGCTCAACTCTTCTGGTTGGGTATAAGCCTTCACTGCATCTGTGTCGCCGGATTCCACTTCTGCATCCTCTGATAAAGGATTATTTTGATCACATAGCTCCGCAGTGACTAATTCTTCAGAATTCTCCAGAAAAGTTAAGGTAGCCCGAGCATCGCTTCCATATTCATAGGTATAGATAATGTACTCTTTTCCTTCATATTGATCTCTCGGCTCATCATAGGAAGACTGAACATCAACCAGAGTAGACTTTCCTACTTCAATATCCCCAGGAAGATAGATTTTATCTTCTCCTTTATTCGCATCCATATCAAACAGAACTCTGCTTACATAACATCTCTTGAGATTACTTACCTCTGTTGTAAAATTGGCAATATCACAAGTTATGGATAAATCGTTATACTGAAGAATAATATTTTCAAGCGTAGATTCTGCATCGACAAGAGTATCCTCGTCCTCAGAAACACTCCAACCTTTATCAAGAAAATCCGTAAGCAAAACAGGCAATTGATAGGTTTGCTCATTTACTGCAAATTGAAAGGTAGACAAGGCACCTTCCATATCCGGAACAGCCGTTTCTGCACTACTCTCAGTCTCCGTATTCTCTGTTTGATTTTCTTTTGTACTATCTGTACTGTTAAGATTACCGATGGGCACCGTATCCTTTTTCCCACAAGCACTAAGAACAAAGAGCGATACAAGCATTATGATTAAAAATGACTTCTTCATAGCAAACTCCTTACTAAAAACTTCCTTGTACCCTTAATATAATCCGTCTAAAATTGTTTTAAATTCCTCAGATCCTTTGATTACCCATTTCCCATTTTCTTTATGAAGAGTAAATGTTCCCTTTGATGAAGCTTTTTCACCTATGTGCTCTGTCTTAATGGTAAAAGGTACTGAGCAGTTTTCATTGTCCTCATAGCTTATTTTGCCTAATTTCAGATCTACATCAGGTCCTGCTCCCAAGTCCGATGTAATATCGAGGAGTTCACTCATGGAGCCACCATAATTGTCCATCATGTCCTCTACTTCCGACTTAGTGTCCGTGTCAAAGCATGCAACAATCTGTTCCGTATCTAATGCTTCTATTCCTGAAACAAGATTTCTTAAGGTATCTGCCGGATCTGACGGCTGAAAATAAAAAGCATAAGCAAACCCAGCCCCCACAATAAGTAAAAGAAGAATTACAAATGCCAAGATTGCCCTCCGGGAAATTCCCGAAAAAGAAAACTTATCTCTTGCTGTCTCTTGCATATCTCTTCCCAACTCCTTTCGCCTATATTCTATCAAAACATCTGAAGTATGACCACCCCATAGTCCGTAAAAATTGCTTTTCCATTAGCAGACCTGTCCCAACATATCCCACTTCCGTAACTTGAATCTAACCTATAAAAAAGTTATAATTAAGTCGTGTATTAAGTTAATTCTAACCAAGGAGGTATGTAGAAGTAAATTCATGACACGATATGATATTGCAATTATCGGAACCGGCCCCGCCGGGCTTTCTGCAGCCATTACTGCAAAGATTCGCAAAAAAAATATTCTTCTGATTGGTTCTCCCAATCTAAGTCAAAAGGTACAAAAAGCCCATACCATACAAAATTATCTGGGTCTTCCCTCCATCAGCGGAGATGACCTGCAAAAGGCTTTCTTAAATCACATCCATTCTATGGATATTGAGATTGCTGACCTGCATGTGAATACCATTTATTCTATGGGCGATTACTTTATGCTACAATGTGGAACAGAGATTTATGAGTCTACCACAGTTATTTTGGCTACAGGGATTAGTCAGGGGAAGCCTTATCCTGGAGAAGAGGAACTACTTGGTATGGGCGTTAGCTACTGTGCAACCTGCGATGCTCCTCTATACAAAGGAAAAAATGCAGCAGTAATTGGCTACTCGCCTAGGGAGGAAGCCGAGGCTGATTTTCTGGCTGAATATGCAGATAAAGTTTACTATCTTCCCATGTACGAAGGTGACGTTCAAGTCACACAGGATATTCAAGTTATTTACCAAAAACCTTTCTCCATCCAAGGTCAGGACAAAGTAGAAGCTCTGATTACAGACCAGGGCGAACTCAAGGTGGATGGCGTCTTTCTCCTAAGAGAAAGTCTTGCCCCCTCCCAGCTTCTTATCGGATTAGAAACAGAAAATAATCATGTGAAAGTCAATCGGCAAATGGCCAGCAATATCTCCGGTTGCTTCGCCTGTGGTGATATTACAGGCAAACCATATCAATATATAAAATCTGCCGGCGAAGGCAATATTGCCGCCTTATCAGCCGTAGAGCTGATTGACCAGCGTAAAAGAAGAAAAAATGAAGAAGGAGATTCATAATGGAAGTTGTTACTATTACAAAAGATAATTTTGAAGAAGAAGTACTAAAGTCCAAGCGTCCTGTACTTCTGGATTTCTGGGCTGTTTGGTGCGGTCCCTGTAAAATGATTTCCCCCGTTATTGAAGAAATCGCCGCCGAAAATGATCAGATCAAGGTAGGTA
>CAVBGA010000090.1:0-7109 GCA_963594675.1 Lachnospiraceae bacterium | reverse complement strand
CTTCCAATAGCTGCCCCTTATTCTCATATTTCAAGGAGGATAATCCCCCTACCAGCTCCCGGCCATTCACTCGAGAATGTCCTCGAATTTCTTTGGTGGTAAGTTCCAACCAACTGCCTTTTTCTTCATTTTTTACCCATGCCTGATGTTCAAAACCTTCATGGGCCATAGATAATCGAGTGCCACAAGCTCGATCCATATGATACAATGCCAATTCTACAGCAAAGCATCCCTTTTTTAACACCTGCTCCAGATAATAGGGGGCTTCCTTTTCTTCCTCCTGATGATTGGTGGATTCTCGCACTTGCTCAGAATTTCTGGTCATAGTCAAAAGCAAACTATAATCAACATTTTCTACCAGTTGCCTTAATTTTTCTGGAATTTCCTGCTCAGGAATATCAATACGGTGAAGATAATTCTCTACTTCTTTCAGAATTCTCTTATAGGTAGCCAAAGCCATTGTGCCCCGCTCTGTAAATGCATACTCATCAGTAAGGTAACCGGCATTTATACATTCTTTAAAAAAACGGCTCACCGGCCCATGGCTCACACCACATTTTTCTGCAATCTTTACAACACTCCCCCAGGCATTGCCCATATTTTCCAATTCCAGATAATAACGAATCTGTAAAAGAGAAGGGTGCAGCAAATCATTTATATTATTATCCATCAAATCCTCCTACCAGATATGTACGTCTAATTCTCGACTGTCTGCTTCTTCCGGCTCCTGGCCTTCCCGAGGAAATGCCACCAGAGCTGTCCCTTCCACCACTGGATCATGATGTCTAAGGGAATAATCAAAAATTGCCGTAGGCAAGAAGGGACTGCCCCCTTGGCACTCTGCCTTGACCCAGCCCTTTAAAGGATCTTTATACCACAATTCCCTGTCTGATTCTTCCGAAAATGCTTTGTAAAGCAGCTCAAAACTACTATTTTCTTCTCCCACATGAAGAATCATTTGTTCGGAAAAATCAGAAAATTCCTCTGCAAGACTTCGGGGATAGTTCTCTTCCATCTGATAGATCCCCATCAAAAATGTATATTCTCCCGGTTCATAGCGGGACCTAAGATCGGTATGCTTTATTATCTGCTCAAAGTTGCTCCCATAATTAATAAAGTTACAAATCTGCTCTATGGTCTCTTTACTGGCCACATGTTCCATACGACAGGCATCCTCGTCTGCCCGCTCATTGTCCACTCCTATATACTGAAGAAATTGGGTAATGGTACGATGTCGATACAAACATTCCTCCCCTCGCATCCGGCCTAAATCTGTCAAGGACACATATACCTTCTTTTCATCTGTAAAAATATGCCCCTCTCTATCTAGCTGTCGAATATGACTTAACATTTCTCTTCTGGTCATTCCCATCTGTTCGCTCATCTCATCGATAGGAATTCTCAGACTTTTCTTCTCTCTGATACATAGCTCCTTCAGGAGATTTTCTTCAATCTCACGCTTAGAAGAAGGCATGTCGCAGCCTAACTGATCATTCATTTCATCTGTATGCTTCATATTTTTTCTCATTATCGTCTCTTTTTTTATTTTCTATCCCTGATTAGTTTCTTTCTAGAAATTATATAAAAAAAATTATTTTCCTGTCAATAAAACTTCTGTAAGTTCTTCTACTTCTGATATCAAAAAAGGGCTTATAAGAGTTGAAATCGCAGTTAATTTATTATATGATTATTGGCGGTAAAGTGTTACTGTCCGTGTTGTAAACAGTAACCCCAATGTAGCTGTTAGGTTAGTGTAAAAGGAGGTTTCAATGAGACATTTAATGAGTCCTCTGGATTTATCTGTGGAAGAGCTGGACAAACTGCTTGATCTGGCAAACGACATAGAAGCAAATCCTGATAAATATGCTCATGCTTGCGACAGAAAGCGTCTTGCTACTTTGTTCTACGAACCAAGTACTCGTACAAGATTAAGTTTTGAATCGGCAATGATGAATCTTGGCGGTCAGGTCATCGGATTTTCATCGGCTGATTCCAGTTCAGCATCCAAGGGAGAAAGTGTATCTGATACCGTGCGTGTCATTTCCTGCTATGCAGACATCTGTGCCATGCGTCATCCCAAGGAAGGAGCTCCCATGGTTGCATCCATGGCAGCATCTATCCCCGTGATCAATGCCGGTGATGGTGGTCATCAGCATCCTACTCAGACCCTCACTGACCTTCTTACGATTCGATCCCTTAAAGGACATTTTGATAACCTTACCATTGGTCTCTGTGGCGATCTTAAATTCGGTCGTACCGTTCACTCTCTCATTGAGTCCCTGGTACGATACAACAATGTGAAGTTTATCCTGATTTCACCAGAAGAACTGCGGGTACCCAGTTATATCAGAGAGGATGTCCTGAAGAAGAATCATGTAGAGTTTGAAGAAGTGCAGCGTCTTGAGGAAGCACTTCCTAAGCTTGATCTTCTCTATATGACCAGAGTTCAGAAAGAACGTTTCTTCAATGAAGAAGATTATGTCCGCATGAAGGATTTTTACATTCTTGATAAAGAAAAAATGGCTATGGCACCAAAGGATATGCTGGTAATGCATCCTCTACCCCGTGTCAATGAAATTGCAACAGAGATTGATGAAGATCCAAGAGCAGTATATTTCAAACAGGCCCAATATGGAGTTTACGTAAGAATGGCTCTGATTCTGACTTTACTGGAGGTAGACGTATGCTAAATGTAGGTGAAATCAATGAAGGTGTAGTTCTCGACCATATCAAGGCCGGCAAAAGCATGCAGATTTATCATTATCTGCGACTTGATAAACTGGATTGTTGTGTTGCCATCATCAAAAATGCCCGTAGCAGTAAGATGGGAAAAAAAGATATCATTAAGGTAGAATGCCCTATAGATACCTTAAATCTTGATATTTTGGGATATATCGATAAGAATATCACAGTTAACATCATCAAGGATGGGCATATCTGCGACAAACAGGCTCTGGAGCTTCCTAATGAAATCTCCGATGTCTTAAAATGCCGCAATCCCAGATGCATCACTTCCATTGAACAGGGATTGAAACATGTATTCATTCTCACAGATCCAGAAAAAGCGGTTTATCGATGCAAGTATTGCGAAGAAAAGTACGATGAACGAAAAAAACAGTACAGATAAGAAGAGAATTTGATAAAATACTACAAGATTCTGTAGCATTTTACACTTGTCTTTTTACTCTATCTAAATAAAGAAAAGCCTGCAATAAGGATTTAGAATTTTCCTTGCAGACTTTTCTTTTTTTACAAACTTCTTTTACAGATTTTTTATTTCCTGATAAAGTCGTCCCACCGGAAGTCCAACCACATTATTGTAATCTCCTTCAATTCCTTTAATATAAGCTGCCGCAGCTCCTTGAATTCCATATGCCCCTGCCTTATCCATAGGCTCACCGCTGGCAATATAGGCTTCAATTTCTCCATCACTCATAGGATAGAAATTTACTTTTGTCTCTTCATAAAAGCTGATTCTTTTTATTTCTTCTCCATGTAGGTCCAATTTAATTAAGGTAACACCTGTATAGACGCTATGAGAGTTCCCCTGCAATTTCTTTAACATACGAAAGGCCTCTTCCTTATCTGCAGGTTTTCCCATAATTTCATCATTTAAGGAAACTATGGTATCTGAACCAATCACCAAGGCTTCTTCATGATTCTTTTGGGCAATTTCTTCCGCCTTCTGGGCCGACAATTCCTTCACTACTTCTCGGGGATCACTGGAAACAATATTTTCTTCCCCAAAAGCTGGGTCAATAATAAAATCCAGTCCAATTTGAGCTAATAACTCTCTTCTTCTTGGGGATTTTGATGCTAGTATCACTTTCATTATCTATTTTCTCCTATATGAAATACACTGACCCTACTACTATACCACCTGCACCACAGCAAAAACAATGTTCTTTCTCTTTGACAGGAATCTATAGTCAAGGTAAGATAAAAATCAAGTGACTTCTAAATTAGTCAAGACTGAGTAAAAGATGGGGATGGTATCATGAATTATCTTGAATTGATAGTTACAAAGGAAGATGCAGAACATAGCCTAGAAGATTTTTTAAGGAAACATAAACTTAGTAAAAAACAGATTAGTCGAGCAAAATTTCAATCCAATGGTATTCTTAAAAATGGCATGGCATGTCGTACTAACGCCATCCTTCAAGAGGGAGACTTCATCAAAATTCTTCTGGATAAAGGTAGCCAGGAAAACTACCATATTCTGCCCACTTCCGATGGTAGTCTGCCAGATATCATCTATGAAGATCGGGATCTTATTGTCGTAAATAAACCTGCCGGTATTCTTACCCACCCTTCTGGCAGACATTATCAAGATACTTTATCTAATCAACTAGTGGGATATTTCCAAAAGAAAGGAGAAATGCATAAGATTTATCCTATTGGACGTTTGGATAAAGACAGCTCCGGTCTCTTGCTTTTTGCCAAGCACCAAGTGGCCGCTTCTCGTCTGCATAAACAAAGAGAAGAAGGTCTTCTGCATAAAGAGTATCTTGCTCTTGCAGAAGGTCTTCTTCCTAATTTGGAAAATCAATGGTGCACCATCAACGACCCTATTTGTAAAATTTCCGATCATCCTTTAAAGATGGATATCACTAAGGCTGCCAAAAATGTCGGGACCGTCTTACCAGCCCAAACCCACTATCAGCTTTTAAGACAAGGACAGGATTCTTTTGGCATAAGATTTTCCCTTTGCCGCATTCGCATCGACACAGGACGAACTCATCAGATTCGGGTCCATATGCAAGCCATCGGACATCCGCTTCTAGGCGACCCTCTCTACGGAAGCCAGACACATCCGATGATAAAAAGAGCAGCACTCCATGCCTATCAACTTGTCTTTCAACAACCTCTCCATGGAGAAACGATACAATTGACTGGAGAACTCCCTGAAGATTTCCAATTTTTCAAAAAATTTTATTTATCTAAATAGGTGTCTTTATATTCCTTACGAATCTCTTCCGGCACCAAACTTCCTCCGGTAGCCCAGGCAATATGGCTGGCCTGCTCCATCTTATCTATAAGATGATTATCTTTCAGATATGCCAGCACATTTTCCTCCTGATTCAAACGAATAGGACCTTGAAAAGCTGCGCATGCACTGGGCTCTAGGAAAATCTCCTCTGTTTCCAGAAGGTCTCGCATATAATCATATAATTTTCCATCTCGAATGGTAAATTCTCCGCTTAACAATGGCTTCATTACGCCACCCACGAAACCAGAAGGCCGACCCACCGCCAAGCCATCTGCATGAGTTAATCCAGTAAGACCAATATCCTGTACCGAGATCTCATGATTCAAACCTGTCACCATTCCGGTAAGCATACATGCTGCCTGGGTGGGTTCCACAAAAAAACAGTGCACATTATCCCCAAAGACAAGCTTAAGTCCGAAACTAACTCCTCCCGGAGCCCCACCTACCCCACAGGGAATGTAGGTGAAGAGAGGATGCTCTTCATCCACAGTAACATCCAGTTCCTCCAGCTGCCCCACCAGACGCTTCGCAGCCACAGCATAGCCTAAAAATAGAGTTCTGGAATTTTCATCATCCACAAAATAGCTTGTAGGATTTTCATCAGACAATTTTCTTCCGTTTTTCACCGCTTCACTATAATCGGATTCATATTCCACCACAGTTACTCCATGACTGCGAAGCAAATCCTTTTTCCATTGCTTGGCGTCCGCAGACATATGCACTATTACCTCATATCCCACTGCTGCACTCATAATACCAATGCTCATGCCCAGATTTCCTGTTGAGCCTACCTGAATAGTAAAATTCTTAAAAAATTCTCTGTTTTGTGGATCCGCCAATTTTTCATAGGAATCTCCTTCTTTAATGATTCCATGGGCAAGAGCCAAATCCTCTGTATGCTTCAGAACCTCATAAATTCCGCCTCTAGCCTTCACAGAACCTGCAATAGCAAGATGACTGTCCTGTTTTAAGAGAAGCTGTCCTTTTAGGTCACTCTTATATTTCTCATTTATTCGCTTCTGCATTTTAGGAATTGGAGTGAGAACAGATTCAATCAAGCCATTTCTTTCCTTAGTCTCCGGAAAACATTTCATAATAAAGGGGGCAAAACGCTCCAGACGAGCCTCCGCATCCTCCACATCTTTCATAGAAAGTTCCAGTTCCCTTTTTGCCTGTTCCATGGGAAGTTTATCCGAATTGATCCAAGCCACTTCCTTTTCCACTTCTATATCCTTAATGAGAGGAAATTTTTCTTCTAATTCCCGTACGTCCATTTTCATTTTATGATTTCCTTTCTTTCATATAAGCTGCCGGCGTCATCCCTATGTATTGATTAAAGTATTGATAATAATGATTCAGGTTCTGATAGCCCACAGCCAGCGCTGCCTCTTTAACGGACATCCTCTCTTCTTTCATAAACTGAATACTTTTATCTACTCGAATCTTATGCACATAGGAAATAATTGTACTTCCGGTGGTCTTTTTAAACAGCCTTGCAAGATGACTCTCACTGCAAAAGGTAAGACCCGCCAAAGTATCTAAATCGATTTTTTCCGCATAATGGCTGTAAAGGTAGGCTAAAATCGTATCTACGGTTTCATTTCCCGTAAAATTCCAGCCGATTGCGCGAATAATCGCTTCTTTTAGTTGCTCCAGGTCAATAGGTTTCGATAGGATATCGCTGGCTCCCAATCGCAGTGCCCTCTGAGCATATGCAAAAGAATCATATGCCGTGATGACAATCACCTTGGTATCCTTCATCTTCTGAATAATCTCAAATCCATTCATATAAGGCATGTGAATATCCATAAAAGCCAGATCTGGTTTTTCACACTGAATCAGGTTCCAAGCATCCCTGCCATTTTCTGCTGTGCCAACAATCTGAATTGGCAACTTCTCCGCCTCTATAAAATGCCGAATAATATTTAATGCCGCCTTTTCATCATCGCAAATAACAGCTCGTATCATAAATACCTCCTTTCTTCACCTGCAAAAAAGGGGATTATGATTGAAAAACAGGTATCTCCATTGGACAAACTGCTAACTTCAAATGTAAAATCTTCCTTGAAAAATGTTTGAATTTTATGGCATACCATAGAAAGTCATGGCCTTTCTATGG
>CAVBGA010000089.1:0-12592 GCA_963594675.1 Lachnospiraceae bacterium | reverse complement strand
GTAATAATGTAGAGGAATTGACGAAAAAACTTAGGCTTTTGCTGGAAGATCCCAAGACACGGGCAAAAATGCGGGATGGCAATAAAGAAATCATTCAGGCATTTGAGAGTAAGGCTATAAGGAAACGTATGAGCCGGATTTATGGAGGAATGTAAGGCGAAAGCTATATTTTCCTTGCGGTAGTGCTGGAAAAGTGCTATATTTTCTGTCAGTAGTCTGCAAAAAAAAGAAAGGTAATCTATGAAATTTTTAAATGATACAAAAAAATATTTTTCTTATGTTGTCTGGTCTGCCAAATCCCAGCTGAAGTCGGAGGTGGCCAGCTCCTATCTTAATTGGCTTTGGTGGGTATTAAATCCTTTTTGTATGATGCTGATCTATGCCTTCATTTTTGGGGTTGTCTTTAATGGAAGGGAAGAGCATTTTGCTGCATTTATCTTCATTGGCCTGACGGCTTGGAATTTCTTCAACAATTGTGTCACCAGCAGTGTAAAGATGGTCAAGGCAAACAAAGCCATTATTGATAAGGTATATGTTCCTAAATTTGTTCTGGCTTATACTAGAATGGGAGTGAATGCTTTTAAAATGCTGATCTCTGTGGGAATTATCGTTCTTATGCTGATAGTGTACCGGGTGCATATTACATGGCGGGTTGTTTTGGTGCTTCCTTTGTTGTTGCTCTTATTTGTCATTACCTTTGCGGCGATGACAATTCTGATGCATCTGGGTGTCTTTATTGAGGATATGAAAAATGTGATCACGATTTTGCTTCGTCTTCTTTTTTATATTACTGGTATTTTTTATGCGGTAGAAAAGAGACTTCCCAAGCCTTATGGCAGTTGGTGCATTCGAATCAATCCCTTAGCTTATATTTTAGATGGACTAAGACAGGTTGTTTTGTATGGTAATGTACCGGACTGGCGGATTGGAGCAATTTGGATGGTCATTGGATGTATTGTTGCAGGAATCGGTGTTAAGATTATTTACAGATATGAAAATGGTTATGCAAAGGTGGTTTAATCATGCAGGAGAATTTGCAGGAAAATAATAAAGAAGTGGAGTATGCCATTGAGATAGACAATCTTCACATTAACTATCGTACCCTTAAATCTTTTTCGATTAAGCAGAGCTTCTTTCGCTTGAAAAAGGTAAATGCCGAGGTCCATGAGGCTGTCAAAGGCGTATCCTTTAAAGTGAAGAAAGGTGATATCCTGGGCCTTGTAGGAAAAAATGGAAGTGGTAAATCCACCATGTTGCGTGCCCTGGCAGGTGTTTTTTCTGCTGATGAGGGTTCTATTGATCTCCATGGACATAGCATTTCCCTTTTGGCCATCGGTGTAGGCTTTCAAAAAGCTTTAAGCGGTCGTGAAAATATTTATCTTTCCGGAATGCTTTTGGGATTCAGTGAGGCTGAAATCCGTTCCAAGATTAATGAAATTATTGATTTTGCAGGTCTGGGAAAGTTTATCGACATGCCAGTAAAGACCTATTCCAGTGGTATGTATTCTAAATTGGCTTTCTCTATCACAGCGATTCTGGAGACGGACATCATGCTGATTGATGAGGTGCTGAGTGTAGGAGATGCTAAGTTTAAGAAGAAAAGTTATAAGAAAATGAAAAGCCTAATTATGGATGAAGATCGGACAGTGGTAATCGTATCCCATAGTTCAGAGACAATTCGTAAACTGTGTACTAGTGTGCTTTGGCTTCATGAGGGGGAGATCCGCATGGCGGGCGACACCCAGGAGGTTATGGACGAGTACGATAAGTTTATGGAATAACAAATCCCAAAGGAGAATATTCATGAAGAGAGTAATTACTTATGGAACCTTTGACCTTTTGCATTATGGTCATATTAACATTTTAAGAAGAGCAAAGCAGATGGGAGATTATCTGATCGTAGCACTTTCCACAGATGAATTTAACTGGAATATGAAGCAGAAGAAATGCTATTTTTCTTATGAAAAGAGAAAACAGCTGTTGGAGGCGATTCGTTATGTGGATCTTGTAATTCCAGAGGAGAGCTGGGATCAGAAGGTAACAGATGTGAAGGAATACCACATCGATACCTTTGTTATGGGCGATGACTGGGAAGGAAAATTTGATTTTCTGAAGGATCAGTGTGAGGTGGTTTATCTGCCCAGAACACCGGAAATTTCTACCACTCAGATAAAGCAGGATCTGAACAAATAAAGGGATGACAGACAGAGCGTATCCGTAGTGGTAGGCTCTGTTTTTGAAAAGGAGTTATTTCCCATATGAGACGTGCAGGGAAAATTATATTTGGCATGGCGGTATTTGCCTTGCTGATGATTTTCAATAACAAAGATGTGAGTGCTCAGGTGCGTATCCATTATATTGGGCTAAATGCTTCTACAGATGCTATTTTGCTGGAGGACAATGGCCATTTTGGCATCGTGGATTCTGGGGAGGATTGGGATTACCCTTGGAGTGATAAGCTGGCCTATCCCTTTCAGGTAAGTGGCATTAATCGAAATAGTGGATTTGAACAACAAGTGATTTACTATCTCAAATCCGTAGGAGTTACCAGTTCAAATCTGGATTTTTACATTGGAACCCATGCCCACAGCGACCATATTGGATCAGCAGATGAGATTATCAATGAGTTCCATCCGAAAAAACTTTATCTAAAAAAATATGATGATAGTGAAATCAGCAATACTTCCCACCACTGGGACAATCAGTATGTATATTGGAATGCCATTAAGGCAGCTCGGGATAACGATGTAGAAGTTATTCAGGATTTGGAAGAGGGAATGGAAATCCGTCTGGGAGACCATACCAAGCTTACCCTTTACAATACCCAGGTGAGAAGTGGTGTGGGAGATGACAATACCAATACCATCGTAGTTAAGGTGCAATCCTGGAATACCACCACTCTTTTGGGTGGAGACCTGTCGGCTTATGTAGCCAGGGAGCTTATTGCATCCGGAAGCCTGGGAAAGGTGGATATTGAAAAAATGCCCCATCACGGCTATGTTTCTAACAATGCAGCGGACCTGATCATGGCATTTTCACCCAAAACGGCCATTGTGACCGGATCCATTAGCAATCTGGAGACGGAGAGCAAAATCCTTTTGCAGAGTGTAAATGCTGATGTGCGCAGTGTAATCAGCCTGGGTGCTGCGACAGTAAATACCTTTACAGCGGCAGGCTATTCTACAGAGGTTACCTGGGTAGAACCGGGATGGCTTAAGTATGGCAATTACCGGTATTATATGGATGACCGGGGCAGAATGAGCAAAGAAGGCAAGAAAAATATAGATAGCAAGGATTACTACTTCGACGAGAAGGGAAGAGCAGTTACCTTCTGGAGCGAGGAAGAGAAAGACGACGATGAGACAGAACTTCAGGCAAGTCGAGTAGAATAGCCTTTGCTGGGGAGGAATCTCCTTGAGGGATTTGAAAAGAGAAGGAGGATTCTATGAATGTTGCATTGATATTGGCTGGCGGAAGCGGTCATCGGATGAATCAGGACATTCCCAAACAATTTATCAATATAAATGATCGTCCAGTGATCATTTACACCCTAAAGGCATTTCAGCAGCACGAGCTGATTGATGCCATCGAGGTGGTTTGTCTGGATGGATGGCATGATGTACTAAGAGCTTACGCAAGACAATTTAATATAACAAAATTACGTTGGGTTACATCCGGAGGTGAGACAGGTCAGGAATCCATCCGCAATGGAATCGAACATTTAAAGGGAGAATTGCAGGAGGAGGATACCTTGATCATTCATGATGGAATCCGACCTCTTGTGGATGTCAGTGTTCTTACCGATGTCATTGAGACCTGTCAGCGTTATGGCAATGGGGTGACGGCCATGCCTTATAATGAACAGATATTCAAAATTAAGGAGGGGGATGCCCTAAGCAGCTGTGAGTATATCCCTCGTGAGGAGATCCGGCGGGTGTCGACGCCCCAGGCCTATAAATTTGGGAAAATTTCCTGGGCTTATGAGAAGGCCTTTCGTGAAAATATCGGAATACATGGCTCTTCCTACGCCAATACCCTTATGGTGGATTTGGGGGAGACCTTGCATTTTGCCAAGGGTTCCGATCGTAATATTAAGCTGACAACCAAGGATGACCTTTTCCTTTTTAAGGCCTATCTTGCATTAGAGGAGAATGATTGGCTGAAATGATAAAATCTAGCTTGTATCTGGAAGACCTGGATCGCATTGCAAATATGGATCTTCCCTGGGAAAAACTGGAAGGAAAAAGTTTATTGCTAACCGGTGCCACAGGAATGATCGGCAGCTTTATGACGGACCTTCTTATGCTGAGAAATAAGAAATATGACACGGGACTTCAGCTTTTTGGAGTGACAAGAAGCGAGGATCGAGCAAGGCAGCTGGAAGCGGAATATGGAAATGATGGCTTTCATGCTTTGCTTTGGGATGTGGAGAAAGAGCCTGCTTTTACTGGGTATTTTGATTATATGATCCATGGAGCCAGCAACACCCATCCTTTGGCCTATGCCACAGATCCAGTGGGGACTATAAGAAGTAATGTATTGGGCTTGGATCATCTCCTGCAATATGGGGTGAAGGAAAAACCGGAGCGCTTGCTTTTCATTTCCAGCGTGGAGGTTTACGGAGAAAATACAGGGGATAAGACCTATTTCTCAGAAGAGGATTTAGGCTATATTGACTGTAATACTTCCCGGGCTGGATATCCGGAAAGCAAAAGGCTTTGTGAGAGCCTTTGTCGTTCCTATGAAAAGCAGTATGGAATTGCATCGGTGACAGGGCGTTTGTCCAGAGTATATGGTCCGACAATGAGGAAGGATGATAGTAAGGCTCTGTCTCAATTTATAAAAAAAGCAGTTATGGGTGAGAATATTGTGCTGAAAAGTGAAGGGACTCAGTTTTATTCTTATTCTTATGTGGCGGATGCAGTGGCTGCCTTATTATATTTGCTGCTGAAGGGAGAGAAGGGAGAAAGTTATAATATTTCTGATCCTGCCTCTGATATTACCCTTAAAGAGTTGGCTGGAAAATTGGCAGAGCTTGCAGGGACGAAACTAGTCTTTGAATTGCCGGATGCTCTTGAGAAGTCTGGATATTCTACAGCCACCAGAGCTGTTTTGGACGGATCAAAGCTTAGAAAACTGGGTTTTAAGGCATCCTATTCTTTGGAGGAAGGTCTGGAGCATACGGTGAAGATCATAAGAGAAATGGGGTTATAAATATGATGACAAGGGAGTATACAAAGGAAGAGTTGGATAAGATCCACAGCTTGGGGGAGAAAACGCTGGGGGAATTTATCCGAATCTGTGAAAAATATCATCTCTCCTATTTCGCTATCTCAGGAACCGCTATCGGTGCTGTTCGCCACGGTGGATTTATTCCCTGGGATGACGATATGGACGTAGGAATGCTGAGGGAAGATTATGAGCGCTTTTGTCAGCTGGCACCTGGCGAGTTGGAAGGCCGTTATGAATTGTATGGTGCAGAGCTGCAAAAAAAAGTGCAGGGCTTTTACCTGCAAATGTTTCCCACAGGTTCTGTCTTTATGACCAGACGCAATAGTCACTGGCCTATGCATCCAGGAATCAAACTGGATATTTTCCCCTATGATAATGTGCCTGCTTCCGGCCGGGAAAGAGCCTTGCTATACAGAAAATTGCGTTTCTGGAACAGACTCTATATTATTAAGAATACAAAGGTGCCGGTTTTTGAAAAAAAAGATGCAAAAACAAGGTTGGTTAAGTTGGCCTGCCTTGGCGCATATTACCTTCTGAAACTGGGTCCATCCTTAGATTATATTGTAAAAAAATATAAGAGCTTGATGTGTAGCTATCAAGGGAAAACGCCCTATTATACCATCATGGACGATATGAATCCGGACCTATGGATGATCCGCCAGGAGGAATTAGAACCTATGACGGAGGCTCCTTTTGGGAAGATTTCTATTAAATTGCCCAAGGCGAATGATGACATGCTTCGCAGACAATATGGAGAGTATATGAAGCTTCCGCCGGAAGAAGAGCGGGGTGGCCATGATATTGTTCAGCTACAATTTCCTGATGAAAGGGAGAGGTGAATATGCTTTATAAAGAATATGACCCAAAGGTATTAAAAAAATTACAGAAGGTAGAGTTGGGAATTTTGAAGGATTTCCACGAATTTTGTATCAGTCATGATATAGAATATTTTATTTGTGGCGGTACCATGCTGGGTGCTGTCCGTCACGGAGGATTTATTCCCTGGGATGATGATCTGGATGTGGGAATGACAAGACCTCACTATGAGCGTTTTCTTAAATTAGCAGGAGAAGCAGAAAAAGAAGGGGATTATGCTCTTTTGAATTATCATACACAGCCGGCTTTTCCGGTTATGATTACCAAATGGTATAAAAAAGGCACCTTATTCTGTGATGAGGATGCGGTGACCTGCGGCTATGAAAGTGGAATTGCGGTAGATATATTTTGTTTTGATCAGGTGGCAGATGAGGAAAAAGCGCTCCGGAGACAGGCTATGCAGACCTGGATCTTTGGCAAGCTTTTGATTCTGTGTCAGATTAGCCATCCTACGATTTATGCTGAAGGCTATAAGGCAAAATTAGCAGGGGCTGTGGCGACTATGGCCAACAGAATTCTTAAGATTCTGCACCTTCCGGCCTCGCTTTTCTATGACCTGGCAGATGCAGGAGCTAGGAAATACGAAGGTAGAGCAACGGAAAGGGTGGCTTTTCTTTATGATCCTACCCCCTATACCAGTATGATTCCTGTGGATTCTATTTATCCAACCAGGGAGATTAGTTTTGAGGGAATCACGGTTAAATGTCCGGCAAAGCCGGAAGTGTATTTGAGAAAACGTTATGGTGCTTCCTATAGAGAACTGCCTCCGGTGGAGAAAAGACATAATCATCCCCCCATGAAGCTTGATTTCGGAAGCGAGGAGTGGGATTCATGATTCAGGCAATCTTTATGCCTGAAAAGGGAAATAGTCTGAAGAAAGTATATTTCTGGACAGTTTTGGCAGGTATGACCTATGCAGGAAGTTCTTTTCTTATGTCTATGGTGGTGTCCAGCTTTATGGGAGCGGCAGCGGCAGGAGTCCTGGCCATTGCAGTTTCCATCGGAAATCAATTGGTAACAGTAGGTTACTATAACATGCGTCCCTTTCAGGTATCTGATGTGCGAGAGAAATATAGTTTTTCTCAATATGCGGGTTTTCGTTTACAGACGATTTTGCTAATGCTGGCAGTAGCTTTGGTTTGGGTGCTGGCAGGGGGCTATCGAGGCGAAAAAATGCTGGCCATTCTTTTTATGGCCGTCTTTAAGGTTGGAGAATCCCTTTCCGATCTTTTGGAGGGACGATATCAGCAAAAGGAGCGCTATGACGTGTCCTGCCGAGGCGTTTTTGTGAAGACGGTCTTGTATCTTCTGGCTTTTTTTCTGACCCTTTTTCTGACTAAGAATCTGATGGGAGCGATTGCTGCTATGGCGATAGTCTATCTTCTCAGTATCTGGATTATAGACCGGGTCTTGATACCTAATTTTGGAGGCTTTTCCTTGGAATTTTCTTGGAAGATCAGTAGGGCATTAATGATGGAGTGCCTTCCTGTTTTTCTGAATTCCTTCTTTATGACCTATATAGCAAATGCGTCAAAGTATGCCATGGACCGCTATTATGAAAATGAATATCTGGGAATTTTTAACGCTCTGTACATGACTGCCTTTGTGGTAAATCTTTTTTCTGGATTTATTTTAAAACCTATGATTACTCCACTCTCCTTGAAGTATGACCAAGGGGATCTGCATGGATTTTCTAAGGCTGTTTGCCGCCAGGGACTGATCATTGCAGCCTTGACAGTGCTATGCATTGGAGGGGCCTGGCTTTTAGGACTCCCTGTGCTGGGTCTGCTTTTTGGCCTGGATTTGACGGGTTATAAAACAGCGCTTTGCATTATTGTGGCAGGGGGGGCCTTTACGGCGGTGTATCAGCTTCTGCAATATGTGGTTGTGATTATGCGCCATCAAAATGGCTGCTTGCTTGCCTGCATTTCTACAGCAATCTTGACCTTTATTTTCACTCCGGTGTTGGTGAGAAAATATGGCATTTTAGGGGGTGCTGTTGGTTACTTTTTCAGTATGGCCTTTATGTCCGCATTGATTCTCATTATATGGCTTTACTATATGCGTAAAGAGAGGAGGGCCAAGGCATGGCAAAACGAATAGGAATTTTTACTTCCCATTATCTTCCCTATCTTGGCGGGGTGGAACGCTATACAGCGAATCTGGCAGCCCATTTGAAAGCCAGAGGAGATGAAGTTGTAGTAATTACCTCTTGGGAAGAGGGCTTGCAGGTGAAAGAAGTCATGGAGGGAATCCCTGTATGGCGGATGCCCAATATTCCTCTTTTGCAGGGACGATTTCCTGTTTCTAAGCCCAATAAGGATTTTTTTAAGATCCATCGTCAATTAATGAAATATAAGTTTGATCTGGTGATCATTCAGACAAGATTCTATCTGCATTCTCTCTATGGAAGCTATGTAGGGAAAAAATCCAAGGCCCAGGTGATTCTTCTGGATCATGGCACCAGTCACATGACCGTGGACAACCCCTTTTGGGATCGTCTGGGGGCGCTGTATGAACATGGAATCACAGAAATCTTAAAAAGAAATTGTGATGGCTTTTATGGGGTATCAAAGAATTGCTGCCGTTGGCTGACTCATTTTGGAATTCATCCCAAAGGGGTGCTTTATAACGCGATTGATTGTCAGGCGATTGATGCACTGTTGGAAAATCCCATAGAAGATTTCCGTAAGAAATATCATACATCTTCTGAGAGCCTTTTGGTTACCTATACCGGGCGGCTGGTAAAGGAAAAGGGAATCTTATCTTTGATGAAAGCCTTTGATAAAATGGCGGCAGAAAAAGACATGGTCCTGATGATTGCAGGAGATGGTCCTGAGATGGGAGTTGTAGAAGGTCTTGCTAATGAGCGCATGATTCCTCTGGGACGTCTTTCCTTTGAAGAGGTGATTGCTCTTTTAGCTCAGACGGATATTTATTGTCTTCCCACAGGATATCCGGAAGGTTTTCCTACTTCGGTTTTAGAGGCGGCAGCCTGTGGATGCTATGTGATCACTACCGACAAGGGGGGATCTCGGGAGTTAATCCCTAATGAAAGCTATGGAAAGCTGCTTCCTAATAATGAAGAAAAAAATCTGGCAAAGGCTCTGTTATATGCTGCAGAGCATGAAGATGAAAGAAAATTAGCTGCTCAGAAAGCGAAAAAACGGGCACGAAAATATTTTAACTGGGAGAGAACTGCAGCGAAGGTTGACAGACTTTGTTCACAAAGAGGTGGAGAATGAAAAAGCTGATCATTATACCGGCTTACAATGAAAAAGAAAGTATTAGGGAAACGGTAAAAGAAATCTGTGAAAAGACAGAGGATTATGATTATCTGGTGGTTAATGATTGCTCCAGAGATGGGACAAAAGACATTCTGGAAACTTATCATTTGCATCATGTGTCTCTTTGCAACAATCTGGGGATTGGTGGAGCTGTACAAACCGGATATCGCTATGCCAGGGATCATGGATATGATCTGGCAGTGCAGGTGGATGGAGATGGGCAGCATGATCCCGGTTTTCTTACACAGATGGAGTCCTGCATGGAAAAGGAAAAGGCCGATATGGTGATTGGTTCTCGCTTTCTGGAAGGAAAAGGATTTCAATCTTCAGGACTTCGCAGAGTGGGAATTCGTTATTTCACCGCCTTGATTCACCTGCTTACAGGACAAATCATCACGGATCCTACTTCGGGTATGCGTATGGTCAATCGCCGCATCATTGAATTGTTTGCAGAAGAATATCCAGATGATTATCCGGAACCGGAAAGTGTCACAGCACTTTTGCTGAGTGGAGGAAAGGTTGTGGAAATGCCTGTGCTGATGAGGGAAAGAAGCGGTGGCGTTTCATCGATTTCTCCTTTGAAATCTGTTTATTATATGATTAAAGTGACGATGGCCATTTTGATGGCAAGACTTCGGGGAAAGGAGGGCCTATGAACATTCGTACCCATATCCTGGTAGCTGTGGTTGTGCTCATAGCACTTTGGGTTCTGGTAAATCAAATTCGCAAACGGAAACTAAAGCTGAGAGATAGCTTAATCTGGTTTCTTTTGGATGCAGGCATTCTCCTTTTTGCATGTTTTCCGGGCATGACGGATGGCCTTGCAGGAAGCCTGGGGGTCAGCACACCAGTTAATCTTCTTTTTTTCCTTGGCTTTCTCTTTTTAATTGTTATTGTCTTTGCCATGGCCCAGGGCTTGTCCCATTTGTCCGGGGAGGTAAAAACACTAACCCAGGAGCTGGCGCTTTTGAAGGATGAATGTGAGAAGCTAAAAAATGAAAAGAATACATGAAAATAAAGATAATAAAGAAAATGAAAGAAGAGGAAAAAATGAGAGATAAAATTCAGCAAATGGCGGCAAAGCCATGGCTGCGCCTGCTTTTGTCCTTCTTCTTTATTCTGGCAGTGGGCGTTTTGGTGGAATTCCTTTACAATCTGCCAATCCATAAGCAGGAGGATTATAGTTATCTGGATGCCTCTCAGATAGAGGCGGAGGGCTTTCAACTGGAAGATGGTATTTATGTAAGCCAAAAAGCTGGAGCCAAGTTAACACTTACCTTTGACACAGAGTTTGTGGATAAGCTGTATTATCAATATAGCTGTGAAGGGCAGCTCTATACGGAAATTGAGGTGGGGGATTATAGCGAGGAGAATTCTTCAAAAGCCCGCAAATTCACAGATAAGAATATAGCTTCCGCAGGAAGTTCTACGGTAAATATCCACAGAGAGACCAATAAAATCACGCTGACAATGCCGGATAATGTGGAACATGTAAATATTCAGGCCATAGCCATTAATAATACAGGAAACTTTTCCCTGGGAAGATTTCTATTTTCCTGCATTGCGGCTGCTCTTTTCTTGATGATAGCTTCCCTTATTTATAAGACAAGACAAGAAAAGGAGCCCAAAGCGGAATGGATTTTCCTGACCATAGCCTTTAGCGTGGGTCTCCTTATGATTATTACCCTGCCTACTCATAAAGTGGGTATGGATGAGGAAATCCATTTTGGAAGAGCCTATTACCTTTTTGATATGTTTTCAGGTAAGGATACGGTGACGGTGACTCCGGCAATGAATGACCTAATTACGGTTAGTTTAAATAACTGGCCGGAGGATATTCCTCAATCAGAGGAGGAAGCATCGCAAGAGGGGGCTTACTGGAATAGTCAGCTTTCCTGGGATTCTCAAAGTCAGGACCTGGCAGAGTATCAGCAGAATAATTACAGCTTTCATTTGTATTCCTTTTGCTATCTGAATCAGGCAGTAATGATAAAAGCGGGACAGTTGCTGCATCTGCCTTTTACCGATATGTATCGCTTGGGCAGACTGGGTAATCTCTTGCTCTATTGTCTGGTTATATTTTTTGCTATCCGTCATATTCCCTATGGAAAAAGGATTATGATGGTGCTGGCACTGTCCCCTCTGGGCATGTTTTCTGCAGTGACCTACACCTATGATACTACGGTGATCGCCTTCACATTTCTGGGACTTGCCTATCTTCTTCCGGAACTGATAGATGACGGGGGGCATTTAACTAAGAAAAATGCATTGATTTTTGTGTTGGCATTTCTTATCGCTAGTTTGCCAAAACCCGTATATATCCCCATGATTCTTATGGCATTATTGATTCCGGAGACCAGATTTGCCAATGGGAAACAGGCAGCGATCTTCAAAGGTGTGATTTTTGTCGTCTTTCTGTTGATGATTTCTACATTTGCTCTGGAACCAATTTTTAATGCCAATCAGGCAG
Source organism: Lachnospiraceae bacterium (assembly GCA_963594675.1). Taxonomy (GTDB): domain Bacteria; phylum Bacillota; class Clostridia; order Lachnospirales; family Lachnospiraceae; genus Ruminococcus_G. Next base: position 727 of record CAVBGA010000089.1, on the reverse strand, counting down.
GGGATAGCAGGGGCGGAGATACGGGCGTGGGAAGGCAGCTGCGCTATATTTTTTCCCATCCTTTTACTTATGCAAAGCTTCTGCTGCAGAACATATGGGAAAGATTTATGTCCTTTGCCTTTGGCTATCAGGGCCTCGGTCGTATGGGACATCTGGAAGGAAATCAGGAAATGGTGGCACCGGGCATTCTGTTGGCCTGCGTAGCTTTAACAGATCATCGGAAAGAGCAATTGAGGGATCTGAAGCCTTTGCAGAGAATCAGCGGCATCCTTTGCTGCGGCATAATCCTGGCTTTGATTACGACGGCTATGTATCTATCTTTCACACCAGTGGGAGCTGATATTATCCGGGGTGTGCAGGGACGTTATTATCTGCCGGTAACCATATTGGGCCTCCTGGCTCTTCGGCCGATTTTTATAGAAAATCACCTGAATAAGCGCTTGGATCTAGCTTTGGTAAGCGGAGCTTCGGCAGCAATATTATTGATAAATGTGTATACTTGTATTATTCGTTGGACCTTCTAGGAGACCTGCCTATGGTCTTTCTTGAATAATCAATTGTAAAATGCTATACTAAGCAAAAGAATAACTCTTGGAGGACGTAAAATTATGAGAACTTATCTGGTAACCGGTGGAGCTGGTTTTATCGGGTCTAACTACATTCACTATATGTTTCGTAAGTACGGTGATGAGATTCGCATCATCAATGTAGATAAGCTTACCTATGC